>JAFLCR010000125.1 GCA_017302755.1 Alphaproteobacteria bacterium | reverse complement strand
CCGGTTCCGGCTCCATGAAGGCAAATGCAGCCATGAAGGAGCCGTTATGTACACAGGACAGAAAACCCCTATCGACGATAGCGGAAACGGCCTGAGCGTTTCCTGGAAAGCTACGAGCGCAAGCCGGAGCAGGATGAGCAGATCAATCAGATGTCCCAGAACCGCCAGAAGCAGCGCAGCGAATCCTATGAGGCTCGCAGCGAGGCGGCAAAAAAGGGATGGGAAACCCGCCGCAAGAATCAGAAGAAGTCCTGATCTTTGTTTCGCTGAAGAGAAAAGGCCGCTTGAAGCGGCCTTTTTAGTTAGTATCCGGGCTGGCTCTCTAACGAATTACATCACTGAGAAGGAATTGCCGCAGCCGCATTTAGCCGTGGCATTGGGATTCGTGATCTGGAACTCGGCGCTGCCGAGCGTCACCACGTAATCCACCACCGAGCCCTTGATGAAACCGAGCGAGGTGGTATCGATCACCACTTTCCCGCCCTCCTCTCCGAAGGAGGCATCTTCCTCGGTAATGGGCTCATTGGTGAAGTCGAATTTATACTGGAAACCGGAGCAGCCGCCACCCTCCACGGAAATACGCAGGTAGCTGCCGGGTTTCTCCTGGGTCAGCAGCACGGCAATGCGCCGCTGGGCGCCGGGGGTGATTTCTAGGGAATGTTCAGGGGTTAGGCTCATGACTCGTTTTTACCATAAATTAGGAGGGTAGGGATAGAATAAGCGAATATTCTAGGAATTTCTTAATCTTATTTCTCCATATTTAGGCGTCCTTTCTGGGGATTTCAAGCCGTGACACCTTCCCAAGCTTCCGCCCACGCCGACCTTCTCAACGAAATCGCCGCCGCCAACTCGCTGGCCAGCACCACCCGCAGCATGGCGCCCTTCGCCTGCCTGCCGGAGCGCAGCCGAGGCCGGCTCTTCCCGGAAACCGAAAGCGCCACGCGCACCCGCTACCAGCGCGACCGCGACCGCATCATTCATTGCGCGGCCTTCCGCCGCTTGGAATACAAGACCCAGGTCTTCGTGAACCACGAAGGCGATTATTACCGCACGCGTCTGACCCACAGCCTGGAAGTGGCGCAGCTTGCCCGTTCCATCGCCCGCGAACTGGGGTTGGATGATGATCTTGCCGAAGCGCTCGCCCTTGCGCATGATCTCGGCCACACGCCGTTCGGCCATGCGGGGGAGGACGCGCTCAACGAAGTCATGCTGCCCTACGGCGGCTTCGATCACAACGCGCAGACCATCCGCATTCTGACCAGATTAGAGCAACGCTATGCTGGCTTCGACGGGCTGAACCTGACCTGGGAAACGCTGGAAGGCATTGCCAAGCATAACGGCCCGCTGGTGGGCCCTAACGTGAAGAAAGCGCCCGCCCGCGCCATCGCGGAATTCAACGCTACCTATGATCTGGGCCTTTCCACCTGGCCGTCGGCGGAGGCGCAGCTGGCCTCGCTGGCCGACGACATCGCCTATAACAACCACGACATTGACGACGGGTTGCGCGCGGGGCTGTTTTCCATCTACGACCTGCTGCACGTGCCGTTCGTGGGCATGGTGTTCAACCATGTTTCCAAGCTGTTTTCCGATATTTCAGAGGCGCGGTTGATTCACGAATCCATCCGCCGCATCATCAACCTGATGGTGACCGATCTGGTGGTTGAGACGCGCCGACGCATCAAGGCGGCGGGCATTCAAAACGTGGACGACGTGCGCGCCTACGGCAAGCCGGTGGTGTCCTTCTCCGAGGAGATGCAGGCCAACAACACCGATCTCAAAGAATTCCTGATGCAGCACATGTATCGCCATTACAAGGTGAACCGCATGTCCAGCAAGGCGCGGCGCGTGGTGCGGGAGCTGTTCACCCTGTTCCTGAACGAGCCTGAATGCCTGCCCACTGAATGGCGGACCATGGCCGGCGGGCCAAAGAGCCAGCAGACCGCCGAGGTGGTGTGCGATTTCATCGCTGGCATGACGGACCGCTTCGCGATCCAGGAGCATCAGAGATTGTTCGAGATTTCCGAGACGAATTAGGCTAAAAACTCCTTTTCCGCGGTTGCGGAAATGGTATTTTACGCCTCGTCATGAATTTATTTTCTAATATTCTCAAAGAGATGCACGCTTGCTTGGAGGCGCTCGCCGCCCAGGGAAAGCTGCCGCAGGGCATGGATTTCTCCAGCATCACCGTCGAACCCCCGCGTGACCCGTCGCATGGCGACATGGCGACCAACGCAGCCATGGTGCTGGCCAAGCCCGCCGGGCGCAAGCCGCAGGAGCTGGCGGCGGAACTGGTGGCGGAAATCAAGGCCAGAGGTATCGCCGAAGAGGCGTCCGTTGCCGGGCCGGGCTTCATCAATTTGCGGTTTAAGCCGGAATTCTGGCAAGGGTTGCTGCCGGAGATTCTGCGGCTTGGCACGGCGTATGGCGACAGCGCGATCGGGCAGGGGAAGACGATCAACGTCGAATACGTTTCCGCCAATCCTACCGGGCCGATGCATGTGGGCCACGCGCGCGGGGCGGTCTATGGCGACGCGCTGGCGGCGCTGCTCGAGAAGAGCGGGCACAAAGTGACGCGCGAGTATTACATCAACGACGCGGGCGCGCAGATCGAGGTTTTGGCGCGCTCCACCTTCCTGCGCTACCGTGAGGCGCTGGGCGATACGGTGACGATTCCGGACGGGTACTACCCAGGCGCCTATCTGCGGGATGTCGGCAAGGCGCTGGCGGAGATTCACGGCGGCAAGCTGCTGGACATGCCGGACGAGGAGTGGCTGGCCATTGTCAAGCCTTTTGCCGTGGAAAAGCTGATGGGCATGATCCGCGAGGATCTGGCGGCGCTCGGGATTGAGCATGATGTCTTCGCTTCCGAAAAAAAACTGCATGAAACCGGCAAAGTCGAGGAAGCGCTGAAAGCGCTCGAGGCCAAGGGGCTCATCTACCAGGGCGTGCTGGAGCCGCCCAAAGGCAAGCTGCCCGACGACTGGGAGGCGAGGGAACAGACGCTGTTCAAATCTACCGAGTTCGGTGACGACGTGGATAGGGCTCTCAAAAAATCCGACGGGTCGTGGACGTATTTCGCCGCCGACATCGCTTATCATTGGGATAAATACAAGCGCGGTTCAGACGCGCTGGTGGATGTCTGGGGGGCTGACCACGGCGGCTACATCAAGCGCGTGCGCGCGGCGCTTGCGGCGCTGACGGGTGGCAAGGCGGGGTTCGATGTGAAGATCTGCCAGCTCGTCAACCTGCTCGAAGGTGGCCAGCCGGTGAAGATGTCGAAGCGCTCCGGCACGTTCGTGACTTTGCGTGACGTGGTGGACGAGGTAGGGAAGGGCGTGGTGCGCTTCATCATGCTGACCCGCAAGAACGACGCGCCGCTCGATTTCGACCTGGTGAAAGTGAAGGAGCAGTCCAAGGACAACCCGGTGTTTTACGTGCAGTACGCCCATGCGCGCTGCCGTTCGGTGCTGCGCCACGCCAATGCGGAATACCCGCAGATCGTCGGCAAGATGCGGGAGAGGGAAGCCGTGCTTCTGCTCACCGACCCGGCGGAAATGGAGGTGATCCGCCTGCTGGGCGCCTGGCCGCGTACCGTGGAGGCGGCGGCCAAGGCTTACGAGCCGCACCGCATCGCCTTTTACCTGGAAGAGCTGGCGGCGGCATTCCACGCGCTGTGGAACAAGGGACGCGATCATGCAGCCTTGCGTTTTATCAGCCCTGACCATACGATGCTGACGGCAGGGCGGCTCGCGCTGGTAGGCGCGGTGGCCGCCACCCTGGCCTCGGGCCTGGGGGTTTTCGGGGTGGAACCAGTGGAGGAGATGCGCTGATGCGGGATGAAGTGGATTACAACGATATCGAGGATGCCCTTCTCGAGGATGAGCAGCGCCACCGTTTCGTGCTGCGGATCATCTCGCTGGCGCTGGTGTTGGTACTGGTTTCCGGCGTGGTGTGGCTCGCGTATTATGCCTATAAGATGGGCACCCAGGTGCAGGATCCCGCCGACGTGCCGCTGATTAGGGCCGATAGCGCGCCGGTGGTGGAGAAACCCGCCGATCCGGGCGGCATGGAAGTGCCGTATCAGGAGAAAACAGTCTATGACAGCTTCTCCAAGGAGAAGAAGGATCTGCCCAAGGTAGAGAAAATCATGCCGCTCCCCGAGGAGCCGGTGGACAAGGCGGAGGTGATCCAGCCCAAGACCAAGCACATCACCGCGGCCGAGGAAGGCGTGACCGCGCCGTTCTCCGGCGAGGATGAGAACGCCGTGACGCCTAAGCCGGCAGCGCCCAAGGCGGAAGTGAAGCGCGAGGAACTGATGCCGCCCGTCAAGACTCCCGTAGTGGCGGAAGCGCCGAAGAAGGAGATCCAGGCGGAAGTTCCCGTGGTGAAAGAGACGGTCAAGCCGGTGGAAACGCCAAAAGTGGAAGCCCCCAAGGTGGAAGCGCCAAAAGCAGAGGCGCCCAAAGCGGAAGCAACAGCTGAAGCGCCAAAGAAAGCCCTGCCTGCGGGAACGTTCCGCATTCAGCTGGGCGCCTTCAAGGAAACCTCGCAGGCTGAGGCCGCCTGGAACAGGATTCTCACCGCCCACCGCACGACGCTGGAGAAATACCGGCACAACGTGACGCGGGTGGATTTAGGCTCGCGCGGCATCTTCTACCGGCTCCAGGCCGGGCCGATGGGGGGCGAGGGCGAGGCGAAAGCCGTCTGCGATAAGCTCGCCAAGAACAGCCAAGCCTGCATTCTCGTCCGCCCGTAACATGCCCGCTCCTGGCGCTGTCATCTTCGGCTGTGAAGGCCTGAAGCTCACGGAGTGGGAGAGGGGCTTTTTCGCGAAGTCCGACCCGCTCGGCTTCATCCTCTTTGCCCGTAACTGCGAGAGCCCGGCCCAGGTGAAGGCGCTGGTGGCGGAGCTTCGCGCGAGCGTGGGGCGGCCGGATGCGCCGATTCTGATCGACCAGGAAGGCGGGCGCGTGGCGCGGCTCAAGCCTCCGCATTGGCGGCATTGCCCGCCCGCTGGCGCGTTCGCGGCGTTCATGGCCGTGGATAAGGAGGCGGCGGCCAAGGCGGTGTATCTTAATGCCAGGCTGATCGCGGCGGAGCTGGCGGGACTTGGCATTACGGTGGATTGCGCGCCGCTTGCCGATATTCCGGTGCCGGGCGCGCATGACATCATCGGCGACCGCGCCTATGGGCTGGAGCCGCACCAGGTGTCCACGCTCGCGCGGCGCATGGGGCAGGGGCTGATCGACGGCGGCGTGATTCCCGTGCTCAAGCACATTCCCGGTCACGGGCGGGCGACGGCGGACAGCCATGAGTCGCTGCCCGTCGTGGATGCGGATATCGAAACCCTGCGCAAGACGGATTTTCAGCCCTTCAAGGCGCTGAAGGATCTGCCCTGGGGCATGACGGCGCATATTCTTTATACCGCGCTGGATAAGGAGCGGGTGGCGACGCTGTCGCCCACTGTGATCGCGCTGATCCGCGAGGAACTGGGCTTTGACGGGCTGCTGCTTTCGGACGACATTTCCATGAAGGCGCTTGCCGGAAGCTTCGCCGAGCGCACGAAAGCCGTGCTCGACGCGGGCTGCGACGTGGTGCTTCATTGCAACGGCAAGCGTGAGGAGATGGAGGAGATCGCCTCCGCCGCGCGGCCGCTGACCCAGGCGGCGGAGTCACGGGTTGCGCGGGCGGAGAAAATGATCGCCGACGCCAGGAAGCCCGAAAACCCTGCACTTGCCGCAGAATTTGAAACGCTCTGGAACGCGCTTCAGTCCAGGCTGGCGGCGTGATGCTGCTGACCGCCACGCTGACGGCTTTGGTCATTTCCGTGGTGCTTCACGAAATCGCGCACGGGGTGGCGGCGCTGGCTTGCGGGGACGATACCGCCTATCGCGCCGGACGGCTCAATCCCAATCCGATCAAGCATGTGGATCCGCTGGGCAGCATCGGCCTGCCCTTGATCCTGTTTCTGACCCACGCGCCGTTCATGTTCGGCTATGCGAAGCCGGTGCCGGTGCGCTTCGACCGGTTGCGCCGGCCCAGGATCGGCACGGCGATTGTCGCGGCGGCGGGGCCGCTCACCAACCTGGCGCTGGCGGTGCTCGCGGCGCTGGCCATGCACCTGATGCCGGAGGTAAAAAGCCCGGAAGAGGCGGGCTGGGCGCAGACTTTCCTGACCACCATGCTGATTTTGAATTTGATGCTGATGTGGTTCAACCTGCTGCCCGTATTGCCGCTGGACGGCGGGCGCATCGCGTTTTCCTTCGCGCCGGAATCCTGGACGCGCTACATGCCGACGCTCGAAAAGGCGGGCATGGTGGCGGTGATTGGGCTTCTGTTCATCATTCCTGCGCTGTTGGCGCAGTTCGGGGTGGAGTTTAATGTGGCGGGGCCGTTGCTGGTTGAGCCGGTGCTGAAGATGGCGGAGTGGCTATTAAAGGCGGTAGGGGTTTAACCTCTGAATACTCTGTTAGCGATTGCTGCGCCCAACGCTATTACGTTCGAAAAAGGTTCCAGGGCATTTGTTGGCATGGAATTCATGCCTGCATATACTTGAGTCGGCTCTCCAACGATGGCAGTAAATGACCTTTCTCCCTGTTGCTCAATATTGAGCGATACATGGGAGATGCCATTCACCGCATTGGCTTGTTCGCGGTTAGGGTAAGCCGTTTCAATGAATTGCTCGATACCGTTGGCAATGGCGGTGGCGGCAAGGCGGGGATTGGCCAGCAGCGCTTCCCTTTCCTGGCGGTCGTCGATATTCCCGACTTCAATGAGGATGGCGCCGATTGCCGGATTCTGCGTTGAGATGACGCGGTAAATATCGGGGGTCGGGGGATGGTCGTGTGCAGGAGTCAACGTATATGCGTTGTCAACGACAGT
>JAFLCR010000124.1 GCA_017302755.1 Alphaproteobacteria bacterium | reverse complement strand
ACTTTCCCGGGGCGGATGAAGTGGAGATAGACGCCCATCAGCACTGCGATGGGGATGGTAAAGGCGACGGTGGAGGTTGCCCAGGCACTGTGCTTCATGGCGTTCACCACCACCAGCCCCAGCACGGAAATGAGGATGATCATGATCAGGATCGTGCCAAGCGTCGCCGCCTTGCCGCCGATGGGGCCGAGCTCGTCGCGCGCCATCTGGCCCAGGCTCTTGCCGCCGCGGCGCATGGAGCAAAACAGCACCACCATATCCTGCACGCAGCCGCCGATGACGGCGCCCACGAGAATCCAGATAATTCCCGGCAGATAGCCGAACTGCGCGGCGAGCGTCGGCCCGATCAGCGGCCCCGGCCCGGCGATGGCCGCGAAATGGTGGCCGAAGACGATCCATTTATTGGTGGGCAGAAAATCGCGCCCGTTATTGAACTGCTCCGCTGGGGTGGCGCGGGTAGGGTCCACGACCAATATTTTGGCAGCGATCCAGGACGCGTAAAAACGATAGGCGATGAGGTAGGTGCAGACGGCAGCGACGACGAACCAGACGCTGTTGATGGTTTCTCCGCGCGCCAGCGCGATGCCGCCGAAAGCCGAAGCCCCGATCAGGGCGATCGCGGCCCACATCAGGCCGCGCAGAAGGGGTGATGGCATTCCGTTCCCTCTTTCAAGTGCAGGGCACTATAGGCGAGGGAAAAAAGGCGGGCAAATAGTTTGTGATGTGCGGAAATTTACCGTTCGAACGGTGAGGCGCCCCTTGGCGGCGGACTGTCACGCCATGTTTGATATGCCTGCACCAAAGGTTGGAGAGAGGTGACGAGTACGCCTTTCATCAGTTCGCGCGGACTAAGATTGTCCAAGGCATCGGACCGTGTGCTCATATACTCCATCACCAAGGATTTTGCGGCCTCCACACCGGCGGCCATGTCCTCTCGCGTAGGGAAGCGTTCCGAAGGATGAAATTGCCAGGCATGTCGCCATCCTTCCTTGGTTGCCACCTGGTGATTCAGATAAAATTCAAGCTCTGAAAGCGTCCGCGCGGGCATCAGCAGGTCGATGGCATGGGTGAGGCGCATGGTCGTGGCCTCGTTTCTGGCGAAAGCCTGGAGATTATCGCAGAATCTCGGCAGGCGGAAAGCGTAGGTGGTGACGGCCTTGCTGGCGCTATTCAGAAATTCTCCGAACGGCATGGTGATCTCGCCGGAAGACAGCGGAATCGTGAGGGGTTGTTCCAACAGGCCTTCATAAAAACTACCCATGTGGGCAGCCTGGGTACTGCTTAATGCTACGTCCATGTCTGCATCTCTTTTTTGACTAGAGTTAATAAACCCTAATCATAGAAATGTGACAGTTTTGTGAATGGCCGGAGGGGAGTTTATTCCTTCTTCGCCCACCAGGCTCGGCCTGTGGGCTGGCGGATTTTCTTGGCGCGCACGACATTCAACTTGTTGAATACCGGAATCACCTGGCCGCAACCTCCGAGCACGTTCTGTTCAGTGGTGGGTTTGCCGAAGAAATAACCCTGGCCAAACTCCACGCCGCAGTCAGAGAGCAGCCCCATGATCTTCTCGTCCTCGATCATCTCGCCGATGGTGACGATGCCAAGCTCCTTGCACAGGTTGGACATGGCTTTCAGCATCAGCACTCCACGCGGAGTGGTGATGGATTCCTTCACATAAGAACCGTCGATCTTCACGAAATCCACCTGCAGGTGACGCAGGTAATCGAATGAGGATTCCCCGACGCCAAAATCATCTAAGCAGCACTGGCTGCCCTCGGCGCGCAGTTCCTGGATAAAGGCGTTGGCGGTTTTCAGGTCTTTGATTTTAGCCGATTCCGTCACTTCAAAAATCAACTGCCGGCGCAGCCCGGTGTTGTTGGCAAGAATCTTGCGAAGCGCGTTCATGAACAGATCGCTGGAAAGCGATTTGCCCGAAAGGTTCACTGCCACGACAGGGCGTTTGTTGTTCTTGGCATATTCCTGGAGGATTTCCACCGTGCGCTGAGTCATGGCGAGGTCGAAATCGGAGATGATGCCGGCTTCCTCGCCGAAGGTAATGAACTTGAATGGGTTGTCGAAGCCCGAATCAGGATCGAACCGCACCAGGCTCTCAAAATGGTGGATCACGCCGGAATGGAGATCCACGATCGGCTGGAATGCCACCTGGAACGCTTCTTCGGAAACGGTTTTGCGGAAATCGCTGATCTTTTTTACCGTCTCCTCGACCAGCGCGTTGTATGACTGGGTAAGGGAGCTAAGGGTGAATGCCTCTCCCGCTTTCTCGGCGAAACTGTTGATGGCATGCACGACGGCACGGGCGCTGTCTTCCTCGCTGAGCTTTCCGGCGTCCAGCGACACCGTGTAGAATTGCGGCACGATGCCGACGCCCTTGGGATCAGCCTTGGCGGTCATTTCGTGCAGATCTTTTGTCAGCTCTTTACTATCAAGCGACTTATCGTGGATCAGGCTGTAGGCATCATCCTTCAGAATGCCTGCGGAATCGCCGCCGAGCGATTTCTTGCGCAGGTAGTTGCTGATATCCGCCAGCAACGCGTCGGCTTTGTCGCGGTCAAGCGAATCCAGCAGCGATGTGAATTCCGGCATGTTGATGAGGCCAAGTTGCATTGGCTTGCCGGTAAGCTTACCGGCGGCCACCTCGCTGGCGGCAACTTCGGCGAAGCCTTCTTTCTTGAGCAGTCCGGTGCGCTGGTCGAAATCGTCCTCATGCGAGGCGCCATGGCCAGTGCGGACAACGCTGAAAGAGAGATAGAAATGGTTTTTTAGATCCGGCAAACGGAAGCCCGACATCACAAAAGGCAGCGTCCTGCCGTGCCCGGCCTTAAGCCGTACCGGCATTTCCTCGATCTTGCTGGTTTGTCGTGGGGCGCTAAGGATGAGTTGGAGCGTGTCGTGGCTACGCTCCTCCAGGAAGTCCATCAGATTCTGGCCGATCATCTCCTTTGGCCCCACGCCGAGCATGCCGCGTGTGGTGCCGTCCACGAACTGGATGTTGCCTTTCTCGTCCAGTTCTATCAGTATGTCCGCTGAGGCGAAGGCAAAGGCGACAAACCGGTCGCGTTGCAGACGGAGGGCTTCATCAGGAGATTCCTGGGGGGTAGTCATGCCGTAGCCTGTCTCGATAAGATTCCCATCTTTTCAGGATTACGCGATCAAGCCTAAGAAACTGCTAAATATTTATCAATAAACCGTATGCCGATGACATCCACTGCCCTGAATATGCAAGAGAATTCCTTTAACGCCCTGCAAAAGACCATCGAATCCGCCTGGGAAAGCCGCGATCAGGTGAACCTCCAGACCAAGGGCGAGGTTCGTGAAGCCGTGGAAGCGACGCTTTCCGCGCTCGATGGCGGTACGCTGCGTGTGGCGGAGAAACAAGGTGCCCAATGGGTGGTAAACCAGTGGGCGAAAAAGGCGGTGCTGCTGTCCTTCCGCCTGAACGATATGGCGCTGATTCCAGGCGGGCCGGGGCAGAATACGTCGTGGTTCGACAAAGTGCCCTCGAAATTCCAGGGCTGGACGGAGAAGGATTTCCGCGACGCCAAATTCCGCGCCGTGCCCGGCGCGATCGTGCGCCGTTCGGCCTATATCGCGCCGAACGTGGTGCTGATGCCGAGTTTCGTGAACCTCGGCGCGTATGTGGACGAGGGCACGATGGTGGATACCTGGGCCACGGTGGGAAGCTGCGCGCAGATCGGCAAACATTGCCACATCTCCGGCGGCACGGGCATCGGCGGCGTGCTGGAGCCGCTCCAGGCCGGGCCGGTGATCATTGAAGATAATTGCTTCATTGGCGCGCGCAGCGAGATCGCCGAAGGAGTTGTGGTGGAGCAGGGCAGCGTGATCTCGATGGGCGTATTCATCGGCGCTTCGACGAAAATCGTGGACCGCGAATCCGGCGAGGTCTTCATAGGCCGCGTGCCGGCCTATTCGGTGGTCGTGCCGGGCGCGTTGCCGGGCAAGACGCCCAATAGTCCCTCGCTTTACGCAGCCATCATCGTAAAGCGCGTGGATGAGAAGACGCGAAGTAAAACCTCGATCAACGAGTTGCTTAGGGAGTAATATAGGCTGTATGGGCTTGGGCTATTTGGCGTACGCGATCGGAGAAGTTCGTAAGCTCGGTCGTAAAGATGACGGCTTTGGCCACTTCTAAATAACCGGCTCCGGCGCGGAAGCTGTAAATCACCTCATCGGGTTCCGTCTGCTGTTCGGGCGTTCTTGCACTCGCCAGGACCCAATGGTCTTCTTTACGAATCCTGGCTCCGGTGATGTCTACTCCACTTAAGACTTCCAGCCCGTTCAATCCGTATTGAACGGCGACGGCTTCCATCGTGTCGCGCCAATCGATGCGGGTAAGGTCGAATCCTCTTAAATCCAGCGCAGTCTCATCGATGGTGTCATTGTTGATGATGGCTCCTATTTCGCGAATGAGATCCTCCTGGGTAGGAGATTTCCGTTTGATGGATTTAAGAGAGAATTCGAAAACCTTATTCGGTGGGGTTGTGATACCATGCTTCAGAATGAAGTTGTCCAACTCCTGGTAATCTGAGCTGGTGAAATTGCCTAGCTGATGCTTAAATCTGAATTTGCCGGCAATAAGCTCTTTAATATGCGGATATGTTAGCTCTGAAAGTACGATATCCAGGCTTTGTAGTGCTTCGCTGATGGTAGCGCCTTTGGGAAATGAAATGGTATGGTAACCGGGCGGGTGAAATGCGGTTGAACTGGCCACATTATAAGGGTTGAGATCAGTCGTTCCAAAAATCGCGTGGTGCACAGAAATCTTACGAAGGGTACGGGAAATACGTTCGGGGTGATCCTTGTCCAAACGTGACTCGATGGTGTCCCGTTCACTCCAAGTGGAATTGCCAAGATGATCGGCAAGCAAGGTTTCAAATTGGACAGGAGTATATACAAAGCACTTGCCGCTAAAAAATTCTGGTTTGTTGCCTTGTCTAATTGCGGCGTATAATTCCTGACGGGAAAGTGATCTTTCTTCTATCGCGGCTAGGACATGTGCAAAATCCACTTGCGCAAATACTTCTGGATTCCGCAGAGCTGGATTGGGTGAGGGATGAGTATATCCAAGGAAATGCTTTTCATAAAAGCTAGGTTTGCCCAGAACGAAGTCTAGGAAGAGCTGGGTAGGATCTTTCAATGGTTCCGCCATGGCTATATCGCTAGTTCTTGTTTTCTGACATGACTTTATCCAAAATACGTGACACTTTAATGATGGGTCATTAATAAAATAATTTATATATTTCAATAAGTAAGATCTTAAATTTCATGCTTGAAGCGCTGAATCCCATTACGTTGACGCAAAACCTTATCCGCTGCCCCAGCGTGACTCCGGTGGACGCAGGCGCGCTCGGCGTGCTCGTCAAGGCGTTGGAACCACTAGGCTTCGACTGCCATCTGCTGACCTATGAGGAAAAAGGCGAGGAATCCGTGCCCAACCTTTTTGCTATCCGCAAAGGGGAGGGGCGGCATCTCTGCTTTGCTGGCCATACGGACGTAGTACCGGTGGGCGACGCTTCCGCATGGAAACACAACCCGTTCGGCGCGGTGATCGAGGGCGGCTATCTCTATGGCCGCGGCGCGGAGGATATGAAGGGCGCCATCGCCTGCATGGTTGCTGCCGTCGCGGCGTATCAGGGCAAGGGGACGATCAGCTTTCTCATCACCGGTGACGAAGAGGCGGTGGCGGTGAACGGTACGGTGAAGGTGCTGCCCTGGATGAAGGCGAAAGGCTACGTGCCGGACGCTTGCATCGTCGGCGAGCCGACCAATCCCGATGCCCTCGGCCAGACGATCAAGATCGGGCGTCGCGGCACGCTCACCACGAAACTTACCGTGCACGGCACGCAGGGGCATGTCGCCTATCCCGACAAGGCGGACAACCCGGTGCCGAAGCTGGTACGCATTCTCCACGCATTGACATCGAGAAAGCTGGATGCGGGCAACGCCCATTTTTCGCCCTCGAATCTCGAAGTGACCACGGTGGATGTCGGCAATACCGCCGACAACGTCATTCCCGCGAAGGCTTTTGCGCAGTTCAACATCCGCTTCAACACCGAGCAGAACGCGAAAGACCTCAAAGCCTGGATCGAGAGCGTTGCGCGGCAGGAGGCAGAGAAGATCGATCTCCACTTCCGCCATTCCGGCGATGCCTTCCTGACGCCGCCGGGTGCGCTTTCAGACACGCTTTCCGCCGTGGTGAAGGAGGTAACGGGTCTGACCCCACAGCTCAACACGCTGGGCGGCACGTCGGATGCGCGCTTCATCAAGGATTACTGCCCGGTCGTGGAATTCGGCACTACTGGTCTCACCCCGCACAAGGTGAATGAGCGCGTGGCGGTGAAAGATCTGGAATTGCTGACTCAGGTTTATCTCCGCTTCATGGAACGCTACTTCAAGGAGTAAATACCATGCGTAAAACCGTGAATTGGCTTTTTCTGCTTTTTATCGGCATAGGAAGCCTTTTCCTGGCGGTGGGCGGCGGAATCGCCTGGTATAATTATCGGTTTATCGCGTCGGCGCTGACGGCGGAAGGCACGGTGATCGAAGTGGAGGAATACAGCAGCTCCGACGGTTCCTTGTACCGCCCTGTCGTGCGCTTCAAAACGTCTTCCGGTGAGGAAATCACCATGCGTGACTCGGGCGGCAGCAACCCGCCGTTGTATGATCAAGGCGAAACGGTCACCGTCTACTATGCGCCGGGCGATCCCCGCGACGCGAAACTCGATAGCTGGATCACGCTATGGGTGCTTCCCGGCTTTTTTGGCGGGCTGGGTTTCATGTTCGCGGTGATTCCCGCGCTCATCTGGAACGGCATGCGCCGTGCGGCAGTAAGGCGCGAGGAGCTGAAGATCAGCGGCC
>JAFLCR010000123.1 GCA_017302755.1 Alphaproteobacteria bacterium | reverse complement strand
GTGGCCAAGATGCTGGATCTCGGCTACCCCGGCGGGCCGAAAGTTGAAGATGCGGCTGGCGCGGGAAATCCCCTGCGCTTTCCTCTGCCACGCCCGCTGTTTGGCGACGGCACCTGCGATCTTTCATTGTCCGGCCTAAAAACCGCCGTGCTGCGCGCGCTTCAATCATTGCCGTCTTCACCCACGCGCCAGGATATTGCCGATCTATGCGCCAGCTTCCAACTAGCGGTAACGGACGTGCTGAAACACAAAACGGAAACGGCGCTGGAGCGTTATCTCGCGCGTTGGAAAGAAGGCGCGCTGGTGATCGCTGGCGGCGTGGCTGCCAATAAAAGCGTGCGCGCAACGCTCGAGAATGTGGCGCATAAGCATGGCCTGCGTTTTGCCGTCGCTCCCGCAGCGCTCTGCACGGACAATGCGGCCATGATCGCCTGGGCGGGCGTGGAACGGCTGAAATTGGGGTGGAGTGATGCGCTGGATGCGGCGCCGAAGGCGCGCTGGCCGCTGGATTTGGGTGGCGCTTAGTGTTTTTTCTTTCCCGGCACGCCGTTCATGAGCGCGTAGAGGAAGCAGCCTAACCCTGCGCCCAGCACGGCGGGAGCGAGCATGCCGAAACGTAGCTTGCCGCCGGCTTCGAACATGCGCTGGAACTGCTGGGCGTAGTCGCTGTAAGATTTGGTAATGGACACGTCAAGATCCAGCCCGTTGGAAAACTTGCTCATGATTTCCGGAACCACATGAAAGATGGATGCGAACGCAATGGCCCCCAGTAGCGCCGGCAGAAAAAATCCGAACAGCATGGCTATGCCCTGGGTAAAGATTTTGACAATGGCACTTTCATCCTTGCGGGACATACGGAACCCTTTATGGTTTGTTACATAGTCTACGCCCGCTCTTCTTAAAGTAAGATTAATCGCCTGTGATGCCACGATTTATCCACCTGCACACGCACAGCAGCTACTCCCTGGCCGAAGGCGCGATCAAGATGGGGCAGCTCATCGCCCTGGCGAAACAGAACGATATGCCCGCTCTGGCGCTTACGGATACGGGAAACTTGTTCGGCTCCCTGGAATTCTCCATGGCGTGCATGAAAGAAGGCATTCAGCCCATCATCGGCACGGTGCTTGCCTTTTTGCCGAAGCAGAGCGATCCGCATCGCGCTGCGCACGGCATTCCGGCCACGGAGAAGCTGGTGCTGCTGGCAAAGGACGAAACGGGTTACCGCAACCTGCTGCGCCTGGTCAGCAAATCGTTTCTGGAACCCGCACATCCGCATGTCGTCAGCCTGCATTACGAAGAGCTTAAAGAAATGCAGGAAGGGCTTATTGCCCTCACCGGCGGTGGCGATGGCGGTGTTTGCCGTCGGCTTGCAGACAAGAAGCCAGAAAGCGCGGCGGGCCTGATTTCCGAGCTTCATGCCTTATTTGGCGACCGTCTTTACGTCGAGATCACGCGCCACGGCCTGCCGCACGAAGCCGAAGAAGAGCGGTTTCTGCTGGATCAGGCCTTTACCCGGGGCATCCCCCTGGTGGCGGCGAACGACGTCTATTTTGCTAAGCCCGAGATGCACGAAGCGCATGACGCGCTGCTCTGCATCGCCGACGGGCGCTACGTGCTGGAGGAAAACCGCCGCCGCGTAACGCCGGAGCATTACTTTAAATCCCCGGAGCAGATGGCGGCGCTGTTTGCAGACCTACCGGAAGCGGTGCGCAATACGGAGGCCATCGCGCGCCGCTGCGCCGTCATGTCGCCCGCGCGCAAGCCAATGCTTCCCAATTTTCCGGTGCCAGATGGCGGCAGCGAGGAAGATGAGTTTTGCAAGGCCGCCCGCGCGGGGCTGGAGGCGCGTCTTGAGAAAAGCGTGTTCAGGCCGGATATGGGGGATGTGGAAAAGGAAGAGCTGGCCAAGGCCTATCACGAGCGGCTGGAATTCGAGATCGCCACCATCATCAAGATGAAATTCCCCGGTTACTTCCTGATCGTGTCGGACTTCATCACCTGGAGCAAGGAACAGGGCATTCCCGTCGGTCCCGGCCGCGGCTCCGGCGCGGGATCGCTGGTGGCGTGGTCGATGCGCATCACCGATCTCGATCCCTTGCGCTTCGGCCTGCTCTTCGAGCGCTTCCTGAATCCGGAGCGCGTTTCGATGCCGGACTTCGATATCGACTTCTGCCAGGACCGTCGCGACGAAGTGATCCGCTACGTGCAGAAAAAATACGGTTTCAACCGCGTGGCGCAGATCATTACTTTTGGAAAGCTCCAGGCGCGCGCCGTTCTGCGCGACGTGGGCCGCGTGCTGCAGATGCCCTACGGCCAGGTGGATAAGATCTGCAAGCTCGTGCCCAATAATCCCGCCAACCCGGTGGATCTGCAGCAGGCCATGGCGATCGAACCGATGCTGCGCGACGCCGTCAAAAGCGACCCGCAGGTGGAGCGGCTGATGGGCATCGGCATGCAGCTTGAGGGATTATACCGCCACGCCTCCACCCATGCAGCGGGCGTGGTCATCGCCGGGCGCGACCTGGTGGAGCTTGTGCCGCTCTACCGCGATCCGAGATCGGACATGCTGGTGGTGCAGTATTCCATGAAATACGCCGAGGAAGCAGGGCTGGTGAAGTTCGACTTCCTGGGCCTGAAAACGCTGACGGTGATCGCCACCTGCGAGAAGCTGGTGAACGCCCGCGGCACGAAGCTGGAAGTGGCGGCCTTGCCTCTGGACGACGCGAAAACCTACCAGCTTCTCGGGCGTGGCGACGGCAGCGGCGTGTTCCAGCTGGAAAGCGCGGGCATGCGCGATGTGCTGAAAAAGCTCAAGCCCGACAGCTTCGAGGACATCATCGCCCTGGTGTCGCTCTACCGCCCTGGCCCGATGGACAACATTCCCACCTATATTGCCCGCAAGCATGGCCTGGAGAAGCCGGAATACCCGCACCCCCTGCTCGAATCGATATTGAAGGAAACTTACGGCGTCATCATCTACCAGGAACAGGTGATGCAGATCGCGCAGGTGCTTTCCAACTACAGCCTCGGCGGCGCCGATCTGCTGCGCCGCGCGATGGGCAAAAAGATCAAGGCGGAGATGGACGCCCAGCGCGATATTTTCGTGAAAGGCGCGGTCGAGAACGGCGTAGATAAGGAAAAAGCCAATTTCATTTTCGACCTGGTGGATAAGTTCGCCGGCTACGGCTTTAATAAATCCCACGCCGCCGCCTATGCGCTGATCGCCTACCAGACGGCCTATCTCAAGGCCAACCATCCGGTGGAATTCTACGCCGCCACCATGACCTACGACCAGCACAACACCGACAAGCTGGCCTCCGTCATCCAGGAAGTGCAGAAAAGCGGCATCAAGCTGCTGCCGCCGGACATCAACACCTCTTTCGCGCAATTCATGCCGGAAGGCGACGCGATCCGCTATTCGCTGGGAGCGCTCAAAAATGTCGGTGTGGAAGCCATGAACCAAGTAGTCGCGGAACGCGAACGCGGTGGCCCTTTCGCTTCGGTGATCGATTTCATGCAGCGCGCCGACAGCAAAATCCTCAATAAGCGCCAGATGGAGCAGTTGGTCGCCTCAGGCGCGTTCGACTCGTTGCATGCGAATCGGGGCGAGCTGTATGAAAACCTGGAACGGCTGATCCGTTACGCGGGGAATTATGCGGAACAGCGGGAGAGCCAACAGAATTCGCTGTTCGGCGGCGCCACCCAGGCCTTGCCGCCTCCGCCCCTGGAAAAAAAACCGGCATGGTCGGGCCAGGACAAATTGCAGAAGGAATTCGAGGCCGTCGGGTTTTACCTTTCCTCACACCCGCTGGAAGCCTACCGGGAAGAGCTGTCGCGCCTGGGCTGCGCGCTGAGTGTAACGCTGGGCGAGGTGCTCGACGAATCGGCCAGAAAGGTGACGCTGGCCGGCATTCTGCTCAATCTGAAGATCAAGGCGTCGAACCGGGGCCGCTTCGCCTTCGCCCAGCTTTCAGATATGACAGGTGTGTTCGAAATCTCGATTTTTGATGAAATGCTGCTTGATAAGACACGCGCCATGCTTGGCGAAGGGCAGCTGCTCTGCATCCAGGCGGATGGCCGGCGCGACGGAGAACAGATGCGCCTCATCGCCACTGACATCTCCCGTCTCGATGACGCCCTGGCAAAGAAAACCCAACCCGCCACGGTGCAGTTCCGCCTCGCAAGCCGCGATGTATTGCCCCAGTTCAAGGCAGCGCTGGAAAAGCTTTCTCCCGGCAAATGCTCGATTATGTTGGTGCTTCCCACCGGCGCGGCGGAAGACACCATGATCGCCCTGCCCGGCCGGTATGCGCTCGGCCCTGTCGCCGCGTCAGAAATTTCAAACCTACTTGGAAACGGCGCGCACTGATTCCGTGACGTCACGGGCAATGAGCAGCGTTTTAAATCGCGCCCCCGCTCCTGCCTGAAGCTCTATCTCCCGCGATGGCACGCGGAGCTTTTTGGCCAAGTAGGCAAGCAGCGCCTCATTCGCTTCGCCATCATGCGGCGGTGCGGTCAGGCGGATGTTGAGCCAGGTTTTCCCCTGCGCGTCCGTGAACAGGCCGCCCATGCCCTCGCGGGAGGCGCGGGGTGTTACCCGGACGCGAAGCAGCGTCCGCCCGTCTTTCAGGGTGAACGGCTCGCTCATAGATAATAGAGCATCGCCCGCTCAAGGAATTGCAGCAGCAGGATGAGGATGATCGGGGAAATATCCACCCCGCCCAAATCCGGCATGAAGCGGCGGATCGGTTTCAGCGCCGGCTCGACAAGGCGGTTCAGCACGTCGTTGACGCGGTAGACGAAAGGCTGGTGGCGGTTGATGATATTGAAACTGATGAGCCAGCTCATGATGACCCAGACGAGCAGGACAATCGTGTAGATGCTAATAATCTGGGAAATAATAAAAATAAACGGATTTTGCATGCCATATCCCCTTTGCCGCGCTCGCCGGGCCGCTATTGACACCGATTGGACGTCAGCATATAAGGCGAGTGCATTTTTGCATAGGGGCTATAGCTCAGTTGGTAGAGCGCTTCGTTCGCAATGAAGAGGTCAGCGGTTCGACTCCGCTTAGCTCCACCATTTTCCTGATTTTAGCATCAAAAGCCTCGCTCATTGACTTATGAGACGCCGAGGGTAACATGAGCATCATGTGCAACCTTCGACATCCTTCTCGCTGCCGCTTTAAGCGCACGCGAACCTATTGCGGGTCCGTGACCGAAGTCACGCATGCCCCGACCCGCGCAGCATAGCTGCACCTGCCGTCGGGGCTTTAATCTCTTTATCATCCAAACACAATACGTCGCTCACGCGATAGGAGTTTTCATGTTTAATATTACTGAACCCCTGCCTCCCGTTACCTTAACCGTAAAAGACATTATGGCGCTCGATGGCCTGCTGATGATGGCCTCTCCTGGCTATGGCAAAAACGATGATTACATTGCTGAATATCTGGAACGCGAATTGAATCGCGCCCATGTCGTTGCCGACAATGATTTGCCTGATCATGTCGTCCGTATGCACAGCACCGTTACTTATTCCACGAATACGTCCGGCAAGGAATGTCACCTTACCCTCGTCTATCCGGTGGAAGCCGACATCGATGCGGGTAAAGTCTCTGTGATGACGCCCATAGGGGCGGCGCTCATCGGCCTGACCGCGGGGGATAGCATCACCTACTTCACCCCGAACGGGGGAGCGCAGACCGTTAAGGTCATTGCCGTAGCTCCTCCCGGCGTGGAGAATCTCCAGCAGCTTCATACGGGCTGATGCTTGGGCTCGGGAGACGAAAAATTATGTATAATTACAAAGTCTTGCCGTGGCAAGGGGGTGCTTTTTATCCTTGCTTCCATTCCCTTTCCCGGCTATTTTCCTCCCGTCTTAGGGGAGTAACCGTTCCTCGCATAGAGGAAGGATGCGTCAACATACTTGGCCGGTGAGGTCATGGCGTATCCGGCTGAAGCTTGGTGAGACCTACGGCGTGAAGACCACCCGGCCGGCGTGGTCCCTCGCGTCGTATGTCTGAACTGCCGGCTTTGAAGGATTCTCTATGTACCTTTCTCCGTTTATTGCAATGTTCGCGGCGGTCTTCCTGGCGGAGCTGGGCGATAAAACTCAGCTTGCGGCCATGCTTTTTTCCGCCAAGGGAGAGCATAGCCCGTGGGTGGTGTTTATCATTGCGACGCTCGCGCTGACGGCTTCAACGGCCATCGCCGTGCTGCTGGGCGCATTCGCGTCGAAATATGTGGAAGCGCTGCCCATGAAATTGCTTGCGGGAGTGGGGTTCCTCATCATCGGTAGCTGGACGTTATGGGAACATTTTAAGGCTTAGGGATGGGATGGCGGTGCCTCGGGCTCCGGAATCTCCATGCCCGGCGCTGCTTCTTTCGGTGATTCCTGAGCTGGCGCTTCCTTGGCTTGCGGCTCTTCTTTGCCCTCGCTTTTGCCTCCGTCGAAAATCCCGAAAATTCCCCGCAGGAATCCCGGCGTCAGCATCGACAGCGGGTTCACGCTGATATCGGGATTATCCATCCCCCCCTTCACCGAATAATTCGCGGCGAACATGCCGCCCTTCGTTTCCCCGCCCGAAAGCAGCGGGCCGAGCAGCGGGATGTTGCCGAACACGCTGTTGAGCATGTAAGCGGGCACGATCGTGCCCTGCAGGGCAAGCGTATCTTTATGAAGATTCACTTCACCCTGCGTCGTGATCCCCATCGCGGAACCGAAAAGGTAAGCCTCCTTAATCTGGAGTTTCTTGTCCATCCACTCGAACTTACCCTCAATTGTGTCGAAGCGGATGCCCTTTCCCGAAAGCGCGTCTGCAAGACCCGAGAAAGACACCAGTGAAAGCAACTTGGCCAGCATGGGCGCCTGGGCCACCAGCATGTCTTTCGAGGAAAAATTTCCTGACAGCG
>JAFLCR010000122.1 GCA_017302755.1 Alphaproteobacteria bacterium | reverse complement strand
CGGGATGGCGACTGCCCTTGGCATGAAAGTCGTCGCTTATCGCCGACCTCGCAATCTGGAAGCAGTACCGGAAGTAGTAGTGGATGGTGTGCGCGTGGTGGGCGATCTGGCAGAGCTTTATCGGGTTGCCCATGTCGTGAGCCCCCATGTTCCGCTGGTAAAAGAAGGGGATTGGCCGACGCAGCATATGATTGATGCCAAGGCTCTGGCATCCATGCCTAAGGGTGTGATCGTCCTTAACGTGGCGCGCGGCGGCATTATTGACGAAGCGGCGCTGGCGGATGCGCTCCGCTCAGGCCATGTGGCGGCTGCGGCGCTGGATGTGCTGGAAGTTGAGAAAGGAACGTTGACCTCTCCGCTTCTCGGCGCGCCCCATGCGGTGATCGTGCCGCATCTGGCGGCCAGCTCTCCCGAAGTGCAGGTAGCGGCTGCCATGCGATTGGTTGAGCTTGCGCAGGCAATGGAAATTATGTTTGTGGACAGAGTTATTCCGGAAGGGATGACGGCTTCCGTCGTCAACCCGGCGACGCTGCCTAACTTTCAGTCTTTACCGCCTTCAATTCCGCCTCGGCTTTGATCTGCTCAAGCTCTTCTTCCGATAGCTGATCGGAGCGGATGCCGTCCGGACCCGGCAGCCACACCAGGCCGAGCGATTTTGGATCGCGCACGAAGACGCGCTCGCCCTGGATCATGCCGAGGCTCGGCGGAATGTTGCACTTCGCCAAACCCACGCAGGTATAGGGCCCGTCGCGGTACATGCCGATGACCACGCGGGGGCGATCAATAAAAACCTGCGAGCCGCGCAGGCATTCAAGCACCTGCCTCGCCGATTTGGGGTCCGCGCCTTTCGCCAAGTGGTGCACCACCACCATGGCCGCGCCTTTTTTGATCGCGCACTCCTCGATTGCCTCGAAGAAATGGCTTACCACGTCGGAATCGTCTTCGTTGCCGAGCAGGTATTTTCGGGCCGGGTCGATGACCACGATCGACACATTCGGCAACTTGTGCAGCTTGTGCATGAACTGCGCGAAGGTGACGCCCTCGCCGAAATCCGTGCGCTGGAACATCACGCGCTTGGCGCGGGTGGTGGGGTCGAACAATTCGGCGCGCGCGTTCACGATGGCCGGGCCGTCTTCGCCGGAGAAGTAGATGCACAAGCCCGTGCAGTGTTCCTTGTTGATGGTCGAGCCGAGCCAGGTGGGCGGCGTTTCTTCCTTCTCCCAATCCGTAGCCGCGAGAATGCAGAGATAATGCGCGACGCTGGATTTGCCGGTGCCGCCCGCCGCCGCGATCAGCGTGGTCGCGCCTTTGGGAATCCAGCCGTTCACCACCAGCTCGAACTTTTCCTCGGCGCCCTTGCGGGTTGGGCCGGTGGCATCGAAAAGCTGGAAGTCGCGGGCGCAGAGATTGAAGTATTTGAGGTTCCGCTCAAGGTTTTTGGTATCCACCCCGAAGCGTACGAAGAGCGTGTGATGGCGGTCGTAAGCGTCCCAGCAGGTGGCGGCGTCCTGCACATGTTGCAGATCCACCTGGTGCGAGGTGATGAACTCCTCGCCTTCCACCTGTTCCTTGGCGGAATCGAAGAGGGTGGGAAATTCCGGATGCTGGAATGAGCCGTTCTTGGAGAGGTAAGCCAGCCCTGAAAGCATGTAGTAATGCCAGTAATCCGGGCTGTTGATGTTTGAGAGGTCGTACAACGCGCGGCAGCCCGGCACGGCCTGTTTGCCTGGTTCGGGTTTCACGGGCTTATTCAGGAAACCGAGCATTTTGAGGCCGGCGAAATCATTATCCCCGCGCACGACGGGCGAGCCGAAGACGCCCAGCGAATGGATGCGCTCCATCTGGTCGTGCCGCATGGTGTCGATGCCCTGCGCGAAGCCCGTGGCCCAGATCAGCCCCGAGCCGACGGGGGTATACGTGTCGCCTTCCTTGCTGTGCACGATGGGGTTCAGCAGCAGGGGCGAGTTCGGCAGCGCGCCGTTATTGTACATTTTCTTGACGTGCTCGATGGCTGCGTCCAGGTCGTTCGGGCCGAACCAGAAGGAAAAGCCCTCCTGCTGGGCGCGCCAGGGTTCCTTCCCGTCGATGGTGTACAGCTGCATCTGGCCCTTCAGGCCGTGCACCTCGTGCGCCAGCCACAGCCCGGCCAGCTCCATCCGGATTTCTTCCAGAATATCATCGGAATAGGGACGCATGGGCATGGGATAACTCCTTGAGGCAGAACATAGGCCACAACCTTTAAGGAAAGATAAAATCCCCGCTTCCCTTCGCCAAGGCTAACCCTTAGATTTTTCCTTATGCGCCGCAGAGTTCTTTTATGCCTGTTGCTTCTTGCCGCCTGTTCAGGCCGGTTGGATTCCATCCATGCGTCCGGCGAGCTCCGCATCGGCACCACGGGCGATTATCCGCCGTTCACCTATTACGATGCGGACACGAAGTCCTATTCCGGCAGCGATATTGAGGTTGCCCGCGCTTTGGCCCGTAAGATGGGCGTGCGTCCTATCTTTGTTCCCACTACTTGGAAAACCTTGAGTGGCGACATGGAGGCCGGCCGTTTCGACATCGCGGTGGGCGGTATTAGCGTCACGGAAGCGCGCGAGCGTGTCGGCATGTTCAGCCTGCCTTACCTGAAGGACGGGAAGGTGGCCGTTGTTCGCTGCAAGGATAAGCGCCGCTACGACACGCCAGAGGCGATTGACCGCCCGGGCGTTCGTGCCGTCGTCAACCCCGGCGGCACGAACGAGGCTTTCGCCCGCGAGCGCCTGAGCCGCGCCTCCCTGCGTGTCTTTCCCGACAATACGCGCATTTTCAAGGAGATCGAGGAAGGGCGTGCTGATGTGATGATCACCGATCTCGCCGAGGCGCGCTATCAGGCGTCGCGCTCCGTCGGCAGGCTGTGCGCGCATGGGGCGGAGCGCCCTTTCACCACCTCCTGGAAAGCCTATTTCCTTGCCCCTGACGCCGCCTTGCGCGACCGGGTGAATGCGTGGCTGATGGAACGCGGCATGGCCGTGGAAGAAAGCGTGCCTTAACCATGGACAGCGCAGGTTTTCTGCCCTATTTCTGCTTCTGGTTCGTCTGCGCCCGCTGCGCTTCCCGCCTTCGCGGGGATGCTCACATGGCGCGCCGCGTACACGCGGGCTGACGGCTCCATTCGCTATAAAAAGAAATCCAGATGCCTGTCGCGCAAAAAAACGCTTCCAAGCCTGCCGCCCGCAAATCCGCCAAGACAGCTTCCGCGCCCGCCCTCGCGGCGTTGGAAGACGGCAAGATCGCCCCCGGCACGCGGTTGTTGTTTTCCTCGAAATTCGCCTGCCCGGTTTCCGGCTTCACCATTGCCGAGATCGAGCCGCGCCTCTTTTCCTTCAACTCTCCCTTCGGCGCGTGCCCTGCCTGCGACGGCCTGGGCACGGAGATGGAATTCGACCCCGAGTTGGTGGTGCCCGATACCACGAAAAGCATTCACCAGGGCGCGGTGGCGCCATGGTCAGGCGGCACGACTAAATTCTACACCCAGACCTTCGAGGGGCTGGCGAAGCATTACAAATTCAGCCTCTCCACTCCTTGGAAAGAGCTGCCTGAGAATATCCGCGAGATGATCCTGAACGGCTCCGGCGGGGAAGAAATTTCTTTCCGCTACGACGAAGGCTTCCGCAGCCACAGCGTCACCAAAGCGTTCGAAGGCGTGGTTCCCAATCTCATGCGCCGCTACAAGGACGCCGATTCCTCCTGGTACCGCGAGGAGCTGGAAAAATACCAGAACATCACCCGCTGCCAGGTTTGCCACGGCTACCGGCTGAAGCAGGAGGCGCTCTGCATCAAGGTGGGCGAGTCGAATATCGGCCAAGTCTGCGATTTGACGATTGAGGATGCGGTGGAGTGGTTCCAGAAACTCCCAGCCAAGCTCACGGCTAAGCAGAAGCACATCGCCGAGAAAATCCTGAAAGAAATCACCGAGCGCCTTGGCTTTCTCAAGAATGTGGGTCTCGATTACCTCACGCTCTCCCGCGAATCCGGCACGCTTTCGGGTGGTGAATCCCAGCGCATCCGCCTGGCGTCGCAGATCGGCTCTGGCCTGACGGGCGTGCTCTACGTGCTCGACGAGCCCTCCATCGGCCTGCACCAATGCGATAACGAGCGCCTGCTCGGCACGCTCGAACGCCTGCGCGACCTAGGCAACACCGTGATCGTAGTCGAGCACGACGAAGATACCATGCGCCACGCCGACTACCTGGTGGATATGGGCCCGGGCGCGGGTGTGCACGGTGGCCATGTTGTTGCCGAAGGCACGCCAAAGCAGGTGGCCGACAACAAGAACAGCATCACCGGCCAGTACCTGAAAGGCACGCGCGTCATTCCGCTGCCAAAAGAGCGCCGCCCTGTTACGAACCGCAAGATCGTCATCAAGGGTGCGCGCGCCAACAACCTTAAAAACATCACGGCGGAAATCCCGCTCGGCACGTTCACCTGCGTCACCGGCGTCTCCGGCGGCGGCAAGTCGAGCCTCATTATCGAGACACTTTACAAAGCGCTCGCCCGCCGCATGAACGGCAGCAAGGTGACACCCGGCCATCACGACGCCATCACCGGCCTCGAGCACATCGACAAGATCATCGAAATTGACCAGTCCCCCATTGGCCGCACCCCGCGCTCAAACCCCGCGACGTATACGGGTGCCTTCTCGCCGATCCGTGACTGGTTCACCGGCCTTCCGGAAGCGCAGGCGAGGGGATACAAGCCGGGCCGTTTCTCCTTCAACGTGCGTGGCGGCCGCTGCGAGGCGTGCGAAGGCGACGGCATGATCAAGATCGAGATGCACTTCCTCCCCGACGTTTACGTGAAATGCGATGTCTGCCACGGCAAGCGCTATAACCGCGAGACGTTGGAAGTGAAATACAAGGATAAATCCATCGCCGAGGTGCTGGAGATGACGGTTTCTGAGGCGGTGCAGTTCTTCGCGCCCGTGCCGCTGATCCGCGAGAAGCTGGTGGCGCTGGAGGAGGTGGGGTTGGGTTACATCCAGGTCGGTCAGTCGGCGACGACGCTATCGGGCGGCGAGGCCCAGCGCGTGAAACTCGCCAAGGAGCTTTCCAAGCGCTCCACGGGCCGCACGCTCTATATTTTAGACGAGCCGACCACCGGCCTGCACAGTGAGGACATCGCCCGCCTGCTGAAAGTGCTGCACAAGCTGGTTGACCAGGGCAACACGGTGCTGGTGATCGAGCACAATCTCGATGTCATCAAAACCTCGGACTGGATCATCGATATCGGCCCCGGCGGCGGCGACAAGGGCGGCAAGGTTGTGGCCACCGGCACGCCGGAGCAGGTGGCGGCGAAGAAGGACAGTGTCACCGGACGTTATCTGATGCCGCGTTTATAAAATCTGCCGAATAACGCATGGTTAACCCTTCTCTAACGGTTTAGTGCTTACCATCTGACAAACCGTCATTTGCGCGCATCATGGCTGAACTCGATAAAATCATCGCTCCGAGGCTGGATAAGGTCAACGTCCTTATCGCCGAGGATGACAAAATCACGCTCAAGCTGTTGCGCGACGTATTGCTGCATCTTGGCTTCAAGGATATTGAAATCGTGGAAGATGGCAGCGCCGCCATTGACGTCATGCGCCGCAAGGAAATCGACCTTGTCATCTGCGACTGGAAGATGCGTCCGATGGACGGCCTCGAATTCGTGAAATTCATCCGCAACTCGTCCGACTCGCCGGACCGTTTCGTGCCGATCATCATGCTCACCGGTCGTGCCGAAGTGGCGGCGGTGATGGAAGCGCGGGATGTCGGCGTCACCGAATATCTGATCAAGCCCTTCAGCGTGAAGGCACTGTGCGAACGCATCATCGAAGTGGTGGAGAACCCGCGTGACTTTGTCATCGCGAGCAGCTACAAGGGGCCGGACCGCCGCCGCAAGGAAAGCCAGCCGCCCGACGGCCAGGAAAAGCGCAAGAATCGCGGTACAAAGCCGGTGAAGCAGGCCTATTCCGACAAGCCGGTTGCCTCGCCGCCCGTAGCGCCTCCGGTGCAGGATCCGCTGGCGGAATGGCTGTCTGATAACGATAAGAAACGGTAGTGCGCATCTATGGCCAAAACGACATCCCATTCTTCGCATCATGTCGTTACCCCGCATAACCGCATCAAGGAAAAGCTGGATTCCAGCCTCTCTCTCGGCAAGGTGTTCGACCCCAGGCTTCTGAAAGAGGCGGAGAGCGTCATTAAGCACAGCCGCCATGATTTCCTGGCCAAGGCGCGGGCGGATGTCCGCCTGATGCGCGAATGCGTGACGAGTCTGAACACCGGGGAGAAGGCCGGTACGCACATCGTGCACGTCATGCTTGATACGGCGTTCGAGATCAAGAACCTGGCCGGCACCTACGGCTTCATCCTGGCCACGGCCGTGGCCATTTCGCTGCAGCGCTTCATTGAACACATGGGCAAGGTGAGCGCGGACGACAAGAAAATCCTGAAAGCGCATGTGGACGCGCTGTCCTCAATCCTCGCTCACGGCATCGAGGGCCAGGGCGGCAAGGAAGGCCGCGAGTTGCTGAAAAGCCTCGACGTGCTGATCCGTAAATACAAGAAATAATCAGAGCACGAAATCGCCGGCGACGAGGGCGATGAGGCCGGTCAGCTGAATTTCGAAATTGACGCTGTTATTCCCGTCAGTATCCACGAATACGATCGTGTTGCCGCCGCTTTGCTGGTATGCCACCTGGAATACGGAGCCCGCGAGGTCTGCCATGCCATTGCCGCCCGCCTGGAAGGTTGCGGCACCCACGAAAGCGGAAAGGTCGATGCGATCGGTTTGTGCCTGCGAAAAATCCGTAATGATGTCGCGCAGGCCGGCGCCTGTTCCAGAATCGCTGGTCAGTCTATAGACAAAGCTGTCGACGCCCGCGCCTCCGGTGAGCTGGTCGGCGCCGCCGCTGCCCACGATGCT
>JAFLCR010000121.1 GCA_017302755.1 Alphaproteobacteria bacterium | reverse complement strand
CGGACTTGGCGAAGCCGTCCAACTAGGAAATTGCCTAAAATGGGCTGGTTTTCCTGTTAAATAGCTGAAAATTGAATTAAGCCAAGAAACCTGTGCGGGTGCAGGTCGGCGTGGAAATAGCCGTGCTCGAAAACCTGGCGGAAGAAGCCTTCGGCGATGTGGCGCAGAAGGATTTCTCGGTCGATGTTCGCGGCGTCGATGGCATCGAGTTGGTTGAGCGCAATGCCCTGCACCCAGGAAAGGGTGAGGATGCGGGCTGACGTGCGAAGCCAGTCCACGGCCGGCGAAGAAAGAGATTCAGAAGACGCATCGCTGCGCGATATGTTTATCCTGGATCCCGGGTTCACGCCATGCGGCGTGCCCCGGGATGACGAGGAAGAGAACTCTTCGGCGGCGGCGGCTTCGAAGCGCAGGTCAAGCTCGGCGCGCACGGTATCGGCTAGGGTTTCGATCACCTCGCGGGGCTTGAGGCGGCGCAGGTCGGGGCGCATGTGCTCGATGCGCTCGGCGAGCCAGAAGAGCAGCGAGAGATCCTGCGCGAAGGCAGCGTCGATGCCGGGACGCAGGATTTTCACGGCGACGGGCTTGCCGTCACGATCTCGCGGCGCGATGCACCTGCGCGATCGAGCCGGCGGCGGTGGGGGTGTCGTCGAAGGAGGAGAAGAAATCCGGAATGGGCCCGAGCTCGGTTTCGAGGATCGCGCGCGCTTGCGCAGCGGGAAAGGGAGGGAGGCGGTCCTGCAGCTGGCCGAGATCGGCGGAGACTTCCTCGCCCATCAAATCGGAGCGCACGGAAAGTGCCTGGCCAAGCTTGACGAAGGTGGGGCCAAGCGATTCGAGCGCGCGCGCCAGGCGCTGGCCGGGACGCAGCGTGCTGCGGCGGCGGATACAGCGCAGCGGCAGGGTGAGGTAGGGGGCGACGCCCAACGCCTCCAAGGGAAAGAGTGCGTCGTGGCGCGAGAGCACGTAGGCGATGCGGGCCAGGCGGAGCGGGTGGCGGAGGGCTGGAATCACACGCGCCAGCCTTTGTGAATGGCGACGACGCCGAAGCTGAGATTCTCATAGGCCACGTTTGCGAAGCCTGCGTCGCGGAGCATCTGCGCGAAGCGTTCCTGGTCGGGGAAGCGGCGAATGGATTCAACGAGGTACTGGTAGCTCGCGCGGTCTTTCGCCACGACTTCGCCGATCTTGGGGATGATGTTCATCGAATAGCTGTCATAGGCTTTGGCGAGCAGGGGCTGCGTGACACGGCTGAATTCAAGGCAGAAGAAACGGCCACCGGGTTTCAGCACGCGGCGGATCTCCGAAAGCGCTTTCGGAATATCGGTAACGTTGCGGATGCCGAAGGCGATGGTCACGGCGTCGAAGGACATATCGGGGAAAGGGATCGATTCGGCGTTCACGCATGCCCAGGCGATGCCGGAGGTGTCGTTGGCGTCGATCAGCCGGTCGCGGCCTGCGAGCAGCATGGCGGGGTTGATGTCGGTGAGGAGGATGGGCGGCGCGCCTTCGGCGCCGGTTGGTTCGTTTAGACCCCTCACCCTACCCTCTCCCTCAAGGGGAGAGGGTTTTTGGAGGGTGGCGCGGATCAGTTTCGTGATGTCGCCGGTGCCGCCGGCGAGGTCGAGGAAGCGTTCGCCGGCACGGGGCTTCAGGCTCGCGACGAACTGGCGTTTCCACAGGCGGTGGGCGCCGGCGCTCATGAGGTCGTTCATCAGGTCGTAGCGCGGGGCGACGCGGCGGAAGATCTCGCCGACGCGGGAGGTTTTCTCCTCCTCGGGGATGCGGGTGAAGCCGAAATCGGTTTGGGGCATGGGTTTATCTTTCGAGGGGCGCAGGATAGACTGCGGCATGCATGATGTAAACTGCGTGTCCCTTATGCCTGAATTGCCTGAAGTCGAAACCCTGCGCGCGGAGCTGGATGTTGCGTTGCGGCACGCAGTGATCGACGAAGTGGTGTTGCGGCGCAATGACCTGCGCTTTCCCATGCCGAAGCATCTGCCGCAGGTGATGCGCGGGCAGGCGGTGCGGTGCGTGGCGCGGCGGGCGAAATACCTGCTGATTGAGGGCGAGAGGGAGGCGATGCTTGCCCATCTCGGCATGTCGGGGAAGATGGTGGTGCATGAGCAGATGCCGAAAACGTTCGGGAAACATGATCATGTGGTGTTCTCGTTTCGGGATGGCAGGGCGCTGGTATTCACCGACCCGCGGCGGTTCGGGATGCTCGATCTGTTGCCGAAGCAAGGCGTGCATAAGCTGCTGGCGGGCATAGGGCCGGAGCCGCTGGAATCCGGGTTTGATGCGGTTTATCTGAGTAAGGCGCTTGAAAAGCGGCGTGGGCCGATCAAAACCGTGATCATGGATCAGCGGCTGGTGGCGGGGGTGGGCAATATTTATGCCTCTGAAGCGCTGTTTTTAGCGCGCATTTCCCCCTCAAGAGAGGCGGGAAGCCTCACCAAGAAGGAAGCAACGGCGCTGTTAGAGGCCATTCAGGCGGTACTCAGGGCTGCGATAGCCTCTGGAGGCTCGACCTTGCGCGATTATGTGCGTTCCGGCGGCGAAAAAGGGTGGTTTCAGCATGAATTCAAGGTTTATGACCGCGAAGGCGAAGCCTGTGTGCACTGCGGCGAAGCCTTGCGTCACGCGGTCATGGGCGGGCGGGCAACTTATTACTGTGAAACCTGTCAGCGTTAACTATGGGTGGTGTGCTCAAAACGTTGGCACGCTACTGGTAGATAGATGCGGCCGAAATGCCCAGAAATGGGATTCATCTTTCTGAATTGTCACAAAAAAATAAAAAACCGAAAAACGGGGTATTGCGGCGGCAAAAAACTGTGCTATGGATTTATCCACAGGCATGTTGCTTCAAAAAAAGTTAGGAAAATTAACAGTTTCGACGACGGAATGACCGTGGTTGGAGATCGGGTTTTCTTTACTTAAAAATCGGAGTGATAAGCCATCGGACGCTTGACGGAGCATCAAGGAGCCGTTAGGTTTCCGCCTCTTTAACTGACCTCCTCCTTAGGTTGGCGGTCATGGACGAGCGGAGCGAGGACTAGCGCCATTGAGGCGCGCAGCCCGCGTGGCGCTTGAACGCAAACGAATAACCACGAGGACATTTCGCAATGGCGAATCACGCTTCCGCTGAAAAGCGCATCCGGCAGACGGAAAAACGCACGGAGATCAACCGTTCCCGCCGAAACGGCGATTGAAGCCGGCAAGAAGGATGCCGCCATCACGGCGCTGCGCGATGCGCAGTCCGAACTGCTGCGCGGCGTGAGCAAGGGCATCGTGAAGCTGGGCACCGCCTCGCGCAAGATCAGCCGTCTCGCTGCCAAGGTGAAGCAGCTCTCCGCCTAATTCCTTTTTCGATTATCCGTTATTTCCCGTGCCGGAATGGCGCGAACCCTTTGCTGCGTCTTGAATATGAGCCTTGCCGCCGCCGCTTCTGCCGTTTCCGCCCTCGACGCCGTGCGCGACGTGGCGCGCGACCGGGTGGGCAACGATGCGGGCTATGCGGGCGATGTTACGGCGTCCGAAGCGTGGACGCTGCTCAAGGAAACGCCCGACGCGGTGTTGATCGATGTGCGCACGCCGCCGGAATGGGCGTTCACCGGCGTGCCCGATCTGCGCGAGCTGAAGAAGGATCTGGTGACCATCTCCTGGCGCAGCTTTCCGACGTATGAAGTGAATCCGCAGTTCATGGCGCATCTCGCCGAGGTGGCGCCGAGCAAGAACGCGCCGCTCGTCTTCCTCTGCCGTACCGGCGGGCGCTCTCTGGATGCGGCGCGCGCGGCAACGGCGGCGGGGTATGCCATCTGTTTCAATGTGCTCGACGGGTTCGAAGGGCCGATGAATGAATTTGAACAGCGCGGCGGCACCGCCGGCTGGAAAGCCGAAGGCATTCCGTGGAGGCAGACTTAGGGAATATTTTTTTTCTTCACATCAGCTCCGCGACATCAACTACAGTAATAAGGAACAGGGATCGATGCAGTACGGAAGAACAAGAAAGAAAAAAACCGTGATGCCCTGGGGCATCGCCGAAGCCGGGGAAGCCTCGCGCAACATGCTGGCGTGGATCGCGTTCGGCGCGCAGGCGCCGCAGGTGGCGGTGGAGGGCGGCGCGGTGCGCCATGATGTCTCTCTGGATGGTTTTGTTCGCCATTTTCCGCGCGATGACGAACAAGGGCCGCGCTCATGACGGCGTCGGCGCAGGTCAAGGCGGAAAGCCTTGAAACGGTATGGGACCGCGTGAAGGCGCATCTGCGCGCCGAGTTCGGCGACGCGGCGTTTCGCAGTTGGCTCAAACCGCTCACGGTTTCAAGCCTGCGCGGCGGACAGGTGATGATTACCGCGCCGACGCGCTTCATGCGCGAATGGGTGGTGACGCATTACATCGATGCGCTGAAGCGCTACTGGAACCTCGAAGAGCCGAGCGTGCAGTCCGTGGACGTGTTTGTGAAGCCCACGGCGCAGCCGCAGCTCGTGACGCTTGCCGGGCAGCAGGAGCAGGCTTCGGGGCTGGTGACGGAATCCGTATTCGAGGCGAAGGCCGCGCCCATCGTGACGGCGGCGCCGGATGTGCTCGAGCAGCTTTCCGCGTCACTCGATCCGCGTTTTACCTTTGATACGTTCGTGGTCGGCAAGCCGAACGAGCTGGCCTATGCGGCGGCGCGGCGCGTGGCGGAATCGCCGGTGGTGTCGCCGGGGTGCAACCCGCTGTTCATCTATGGCGGGGTGGGGCTGGGCAAGACGCATTTGATGCACGCCATCGCGCATCACATCCGCACGACCAATCCCGCGCGGAAGGTGATTTACCTTTCGGCGGAGAAGTTCATGTACCAGTTCATCCGCGCGCTCAGGATGAAGGATACGATGGCGTTCAAGGAGCAGTTCCGCTCCGTTGACGTGCTGATGATCGACGACGTGCAGTTCATCGCGGGCAAGGATTCGACGCAGGAGGAATTTTTCCACACGTTTAATGCGCTCGTAGACCAGAAAAGCCAGCTGGTGATTTCCGGCGACCGTTCGCCTTCCGATCTCGAGGGCATCGAGGAGCGCGTGAAGTCGCGCCTCGGCTGGGGGCTGGTGGCGGATGTGCACGCCACGACCTATGAGCTCCGGCTCGGCATCCTGCAGTCGAAGATCGAGCAGATGCAGAACAATGGCGCCAATCCCGACGTGCCGCAGAAAGTGCTCGAATTCCTGGCGCATAAGATCACCTCGAATGTGCGCGAATTGGAAGGCGCGCTCAATCGCGTGCTGGCGCATGCGAGCCTTGTCGGGCGTGAAGTCACCATTGAAACCACGCAGGAATTTCTGCGCGATCTGCTGCGTTCCAACGAGCGTAAGGTGACGGTCGAGGACATCCAGAAGAAAGTCGCGGAGCATTACAATCTGAAAGTCTCGGACATGCATTCGGCGCGCCGCTCGCGCACCGTGGCGCGGCCGCGTCAGGTGGCGATGTATCTTTCCAAAAAGTTCACCACCAAGAGCCTGCCCGAGATCGGCAGGAAATTCGGAGGCAAGGATCACACCACCGTCATGCACGCGGTGAAGAAGGTCGAGGAGCTCTGCCTGAGCGATGCTGAGTTCCGCGAAGATGTGGAGTTGCTTTCCAAGATGATTGCAGGTTAAGATAGTCATAATAATTTTAATAAGAGGGATCACGTCATGACGGCATCGGCACAAGCATCGCAAAATTACGCGGCGGCGTTCGGAGTGAAAATTGAGCGCGGCCAGCTGCTCAAGGCGCTCGCGCATGTGCAGAGCGTGGTGGAACGCCGCAACACCATTCCCGTGCTCGGCAACGTGAAGCTTGAAGCGGGCGGCGGGCAGCTGCGCCTCACGGCCACCGACATGGACATCGCGGTGGTGGAGACGGTCGCGGCCGATACGCAGAATTCCGGCGTCACCACGGCGCCCGCGCATACGTTCTACGATATCGTACGCAAGCTGCCTGAAGGCTCTGAAATCGAACTTACCACGGAACCGGAGAAGGGGTTGCTCACCATCAAGGCGGGCAAGTCGCGCTTCTCGCTCTCCTGCCTGCCGGCGGAGGATTTCCCGCAGCTGGAGAAGGGCGAATTCAGCCATGAATTCACCCTTGCCGCGGCGGAGGCGGTGGCGCTGCTCGACAAGTGCCGCTTCGCGATTTCCACCGAAGAAACGCGCTATTACCTGAACGGCATCTACATCCATGCGGCGGGTTCCGAAGATGCGCCCGTGCTGCGCGCGGTGGCGACCGACGGGCACCGCCTGGCGCGCATCGAGGTGGGGCTTCCTGCCGGCGCTGCGGGCATGCCGGGCGTGATTCTGCCGCGCAAGGCGGTTGGCGAGCTGCGCAAGCTGATCGAGGAAGCGGGCGGCGAAGTGCAGGTGTCGGTTTCCAAGACCAAGATGCGCTTCCTCGCGGGCAACGCCTCGCTGGTGACCAAGCTCATAGACGGCACCTTCCCCGATTACGAGCGCGTGATTCCGCAGGGCAACGACAAGCTCGCCGAAATCGAAACCGCGAAATTCGCCGAGGCGATCGATCGCGTGGCCACGATCACTTCCGAGAAAACGCGCGCCATCCGCCTGGTGTTCGAGCAGGGCAACCTGAACCTTTCGGCCAGCAGCCCCGAACAGGGCACGGCGACCGAATCGCTCGAGATCACCTACAGCGCGGACAGCGTGGATATCGGCTTCAACTCGCGCTACTTGCTTGACGTGATGGCGCAGATCGACGGCGATTCGGTGCAGTTCCAGCTCGCCGACGCCTCCTCGCCCGCGCTGGTGCGCGACCCCGCCGAAGTGGGCGCGCTCTACGTCGTCATGCCGATGCGCATTTAATGGATTCTCTGGTTGCAGAGGGGTCAAGAGCAGGGGCGGAAGCGCAAGCTTCCGCCCCTGGCATATGCGCGGTCGGAAGGCTGAAGCTCGCGCAGTTCCGCAATTACGAAACGCTGGATCTGGAAACCACTTCCTCGCCCGTCGTGCTCGTGGGGCCGAACGGGGCGGGGAAGACGAATATTCTCGAAGCGATTTCCTTTCTTGCGCCGGGCAAAGGCTTGCGCTCGGCGGCGGTGAACGAGCCGCAGCGTATGGGAAGCGACGCGTGTTGGGCGGTGTTCGCGCAGGTGGGCGATCTTGAGATCGGCACC
>JAFLCR010000120.1 GCA_017302755.1 Alphaproteobacteria bacterium | reverse complement strand
CGCCACCGCCTCGGCAATGCCGGTGAACACTGCCTGGCCGATCAGGAAATGCCCAATATTCAGTTCAATCACCTGCGGAATGGCCGCGATCGCCCCGACATTGTCGAAAGTGAGCCCATGCCCCGCATGCACTTCGAGCCCCAGAGACACAGCCTGGGCGGCGGCGGCGCGCAGGCGGGCCAGCTCTTTCTCCCTCTCCTCGCCCTTCGTTTCGGCATAGTGGCCGGTATGCAACTCGATCACGGCGGCAGAGGTCTTCGCGGCTGCCTCCACCTGTTTCGGGTCCGGCGCAATGAACAGGGACACGCGGATGCCCGCCTCGGTCAATGGCAGCACGTAATCATGGATAGCGGCGTGATTGCCCGCCACGTCCAACCCGCCCTCCGTAGTGCGCTCCTGGCGCTTTTCGGGCACGATGCAGGCGGCATGCGGTTTCGTCTTCAGCGCGATGCCCTGCATCTCTGCCGTAGCCGCCATTTCCAGGTTCAGGGGAATGGAAAGCGCCTGCTTGAGGGCGGCGATGTCGTGGTCGGAGATATGGCGGCGGTCTTCCCGCAGATGGGCGGTAATGCCGTCCGCCCCCGCCTGCGCGGCGAGCTTCGCCGCCTTGACAGGGTCGGGATGAATGCCGCCGCGCGCATTGCGGATTGTGGCGACGTGGTCGATGTTTACGCCCAGGCGGAGCTTGTTCATGGTGATTCCTTCTTCTGCCATTTGTATAGCGCAAAAAGGGATTTTGTCATTCCCGCGAAGGCGGGAATCCATATTCACCGGCAATGAGATGAAACGCCTGCAACTATTCCAAGCGTCTGTGGTTATGGATTCCCGCCTTCGCGGGAATGACAAAAAAGGGCGCCGGAAGGCGCCCTTTCCTTGGAGATCATCGCCTCAGCGAATGGACTTGAATTCAAACTCCACGCGCCGCTGATCAGCCATGCAGGCGATGCGCTCGGCGCGCTTCTTGTGCTTTTCCTTGCAACCCTCGCCCTGCGCCTTGCCAAGGCCTTTGACATCTGCCTCATGCAGGGTGACGCCGCTGTAGGGGCTGACGCGGGCCTTGAAGTAATCCCGCACCGCTTCAGCGCGCTTCGTCGCGAGGGTGGCATTGTAACCGTCCGAGCCGAACTGGTCGGTATAGCCATGGATATGCACGTCGGTGATCTCCTTCGAGCCGTTGACGATATTCGCCAGCTGGTCGATCTTCGCCGCGCCTTCGGGCGTCAGCTTGTAGCTGTCAAACTCGAAGTAGATGGTGCGCTGTTCCTGGCTCACGACGGGCATGGGCTTGGGTTTCGGCTTGGGAGCCTCGACCACCGGCTGCGGCGGCGGGGTAGGCGCGCAAGGGTCACGGTCGTCTGTCCACTTGGTGCGGACGCAGCCGCCACGGGAATCGACGACGGGATTGTTGCCCTTGTCATAAGCAGCATCCTCGCTTTTGGCAAAAGCGCCGGAAGTGCTGAACGCCGCAACCAGGCAGGTAAGGGTTAAGGATAAAATACGCATAGGAACTCCATGTGGTGGATGACAATAATAAATGGATGGGGCAATCAGCGGTTCGTACCGTCCTTGATGGCGTCGCCGGCGTCTTTTACCGCATCGCCGATCTTTTCGCCGGGAGTGCGGTCTTCAAGCTGCCTGGCTGCCTTGTCCACGCCGTTCGGCAGTTCACCGATCGCGTCGCCGAGTTTTTGCGCGCCTGTGCGCTGATCGGGCATGGTCAGGATGGCGTAGAGCGCAATGGCCACCACCACCGCAACGATGATGACAAGAATGGGTTTGGTGGAAGTTTTTTGCGCCATGGCACCGCCTTTCCTTGATGGAGGGAAGATTTTTAAGGCTATGCACCGATATTGCAATGAAAAATAATGTTTTCGCAGGGGCACTCCCTTCCCTTCACACTCTGGGAGGCAGGCGCGGGCTTCATCACATATGGTTGCGCTCAACCGACTGCACCGCCGAATTAGCCCGCAGCGCCGCAATCACCGCATTCAGGTGGCGAATGTCACGCACCTGGATGTCGAGCAGAATCTCAAAGAAATCCGGCGCGCGGTTGATGATCTTGAGATTGGTGATGTTGCCGCCGTCCTTGGCGATGGAGTTGGCCAGGTTGGCAAGCGCACCCGTCTCATGGCTCACCTGCATGCGTAAGCGGCCGGTGTAGAGTTGGCTTTCGGTGCCGTCCTTTTCCCAGGAAACATCCATCCAGCGTTCCGGCGAATCGGTGAAGTTCTGCAGGGTTTCGCAGTCGATGGTGTGAATGGTGATGCCCTTGCCCGTGGTGATGATGCCCACGATCCGGTCACCCGGAATCGGATGGCAGCACCCGGCAAAATGCACGGCCAGCCCTGGCATCAGTCCCTTGATGGGCAGCGCCTTGTCGCCCGCCTTGGCGGGTTTTTTCAGCAGGCGGGCAAGGGAAAAACCCTTCTTAGCTGTCGTCTCGGCAACCGATTTGTGATTGGGATAAACCGCCTCGAACACCTGGGCGCGCGTCACCAGGCCTTCGCCCACCGCGGCAAGCAGATCGTCGAGCGTCTTCCTGCCCAGGATTTTCATGGCCGGCTCGAGCATCTTATCCTGCAGCTCAAAGCCTTCCTGCTTGAACGTTTTGGCCAGGATCGCTCGTCCCAGATTGATGTATTCGTTGCGCTGCTGCGTGCGCAGGAAGCGCCGTATTTCGGATTTTGCCTTGCCGGTAACAACGAAGCGCTCCCACGCCGGCGAGGGCGTCTGCGCCTTGGAACGCACGATCTCCACCTGGTCGCCGTTCTCCAGCGGCGTCTTGAGCGGCACGATGCGCCCGTTCACCTTCGCGCCAACGCAGGTAAAGCCCACGTTCGAATGCACCGCGAAGGCAAAATCGACCGGCGTCGCGCCCTTGGGCAGCGCGAACACGTCGCCCTTCGGCGTAAAGGCGAACACCTGGTCGTGATACATCTCGAGCTTGGTGTTCTCGAGGAACTCTTCCGGATTGGAGGCGTGCTCCAGAATCTCGAGCAGCTCGCGCACCCAGCGGTACTGCTTGCCCTCGGTGGTCTTGCCCATGCCCTGCTTATAGGCCCAGTGCGCGGCCACACCGAATTCGGCGATCTCGTGCATTTCCTTCGTGCGAATCTGGATCTCGATGCGCTGCCGCTCCGGCCCCAGCACCGCCGTATGCAGCGACTGATAGCCGTTGCTCTTGGGCGTGGAGAGATAATCCTTGAAATGGCCGGGAATCATGTGATAGGCGGCGTGCACCGCGCCGAGCGCCTGATAGCACATGCCAATATCCGCCACCACGATGCGGAAGGCCATGATGTCGGCCAGCTGCTCGAAGCTGACATGCTTGGCCTCCATCTTTTTCCAGATGGAATAGGGCGTCTTCTCGCGGCCCGACACTTCGGCGGTGATCTGGGCGTCAGTCAGGGTTTTTCTGATGTCGGTGACGATCTTCTCGATCACCCCCTGCCCTTCCTGGCGCAGGAATTTCAGGCGGGCGATGATGGATTCTCGCGCTTCCGGCTGAATCTCGGCAAAGGCGAGATCCTGCAGCTCCTCCTTGAAATCCTGCATGCCGAGGCGCTCGGCCAGCGGCGCGTAGATCTCCATCGTTTCGCGGGCGATGCGGCGGCGTTTTTCCGGCGAGGTGACGTGGTGCAGGGTGCGCATGTTGTGCAGCCGGTCGGCGAGCTTGACCAGTAGCACGCGGATATCCTCCGACATGGCCACCAGCAGCTTGCGGAAATTCTCCGCCTGCTTCTCCTGCTCGGACTTGTATTCGAGGCGCGACAGCTTGGTGACGCCGTCCACCAGCTGAGAGATTTCCTTGCCGAAATGCTCCTCGATCTCCTCCAGCGTGGCGTGCGTATCCTCGACCGTGTCATGCAGCAGGGCGGTGATGATGGAAGCGCCGTCCAGCCGGTACTGGGTGAGGATGTTGGCCACCTCCAGCGGATGCGTGAAATACGGATCCCCAGAGGCGCGCTGCTGGCTGCCATGCGCCTGCATGGAATACACATAGGCGCGGTTCAGCGCGTCCTCATCCACCTGAGGATCGTACGCTTTGACCTTTTCTACCAGTTCGAACTGGCGAATCATAAGAACCTGCTCATGATCCCGTCCTGCCTTGCTGCGAACGCCTGTTTGCTGCGCTTCCGGTGTTCACGTACTGATGTAAGCTGCGCGCCGGTTCTCGCAAACCGCCATTCTCGCGGCTGCATAACGAAATCATGACCAGGTTCTGCGGGTTTCTGCCGGTTACACATGATTTCAGTGTAACCTATCTAAAACCGCCGAAAAAGGGGTTAATCCTCGATTTCGATATTGTCGCCGGCGAAGGAGATGCCACTTTCCTCGGCCTCCTCCTCGTTCACGACCTTCTGCATGCCGGCGATTTCCTCGCCCGCTTCGCCTGCCATGCCGCTTTGCGGCGCGCGGATGAAGCCCGCCACCTTGTCGTACATCTGCTGGCGCTGGTAGCTGGCGATCACCTCCTCGCGAAGATTGTCCAGTTCCACGGTCTTGTCGGCGATCTCGCGCAGGGAAACCACGGCGTCCTTGTCGTTATCGCGGTCCACCGTCAGGGGGGCACCGGCGGAGATGTCTTTCGCGCGCTGGGCGGCGAGTTCCACCAGTTCGAAGCGGTTGGGAACGTTCAGGATGCAGTCTTCAACGGTAACGCGGGCCATGAGTTTCTATTTCCAGTGAATTTTGAAGATGCGTGTGGTAGCGCAGCGCGCGGAAATCCGCAAGAAAAATCGCAAATTATCGATATTTATCAATGGGAGTTTTATCCACCCGCCGCCGCCTGGCCCGGCAGTTGCGGCAGGCGCACCTCCACGCGGTTGCGGCCGCCATGCTTGGCGGCGTATAGCGCCTCGTCGGCACGCTTGAGCAGCGTTTCCGACGTATCGATCTGATGACCGAACAGCGACAGGCCGATGCTGATCGTCTTGCGAATCGGGCTTTCGGGATGGTTGATGACGAAGGGCGTCTGCTCCACCGCGGCGCGGATGCGCTCGGCCACCACCGAGGAATCCGGATAAGCCGTTTCCGGCATCACGACCACGAATTCCTCGCCGCCGAACCGGGCCGCGAGATCGGAGGAGCGGATGCATTTCTGGATGATTCCCGCCAGTGTCACCAGCACCGCATCGCCGCAATCGTGGCCGTAAGTGTCGTTGACGTGCTTGAAATGGTCCATGTCCATGATGAGGATGGAAAGCGGCTTGCCGCTCTGGCGCGCCGCGTTCACCATATTTTCCAGATGCGCGTTCAGGTAATGGCGGTTGAACAGCTTGGTCAGGTTGTCGGTGATCGCCATCGACACGCTTTGCTTATAATTGTTCTTGAGCGCGTCCTGATAGCGCTTACGGCGAATCTGCGTGCGTGAGCGCACCACCAACTCGTTAGGGTCAAGCGGCGTAATGAGATAATCGTTCACGCCCATCTCCAACCCCTTCACCAGGGTGCGCTGGTCGTCCTCGTCGATGAGGATAAGGATGGGCACATGGCGCGTCTCCTCGTGGCTGCGCAGGTGCGAAACTTCACGTAGCGCATCCGCGCCCGTGAGCAGGCTGGAAAGGATGATGAGGTCGTAGCCGCCGGCATAGGCGACTTTCAGCGCTTCCTCGGCGTCTTCCACCACGTCGACCTGATACTGGCTGTCGAGATGCTCATGGATCTGCTTGCATTCCAGCATGTCGTCGTCGATCACCAGCACTTTCGCGCCGCTGACGTCCTGCAGCGCGTTGGCGCTGCCCTGGCCGGTGACGGCGCCGACCTGGGCTCCCGTCTGGTCACGCAGGCGCAGCTCGTCAATCAGCACCTTGATGCGGATCAGCGATTTGACGCGGGCAAACAGCGCGATGTCGTTTACCGGCTTAGTAAGAAAATCGTCGGCTCCCGCGTCCAGCCCCTTCACGCGGTCGCTTTTGTCAGAAAGCGCGGTCACCATCACCACGGGAATGTGAGCGATGTCGGGATCAGCCTTAATCTTGCGGCAGGTTTCGAAACCATCCATGCCGGGCATCATCACGTCGAGCAGGATGATGTCGGGCTTGTGCTGTTTGGCTTTCTCGATGCCCTGGAAGCCGTCCACGGCAGTGATGACGTCGTAATACTCGGCGGTGAGTTTCGCTTCGAGCAGCTTCACGTTAGGGGGAAGGTCATCAACGACCAGGATCAAGCCAGTCATACGGCGGCGGCGCTCCCGGCGCGATCTTCCAGAAAGCCGCGAATGGTATCGAGGAAATGGCTGATGGAAATCGGCTTGGCGATATAGGCCTGGCAGCCCGCGCTTAGAATCTTCTCCTCATCGTCCTTCATGGCGAAGGCGGTGACGGCGATGATGGGAATGGCGCGAATCTCGCTGTCCTCTTTGATCTTGCGGGTCACGTCGAGGCCGGAAATTTCGGGAAGCTGAATATCCATGAGAATGAGGTCCGGCATTTCGGCTTTGGCGAGGCGCAGCGCCTCGAGCCCGTCCTTGGTTTCGACCGTGACATAGCCGTGCGCCTCCAGAAGATCCCGAAAGAGCTTCAGATTCAGGTCGTTATCTTCAACTATGAGAATTTTCTTCGGCATTTCCGACACATAGAGAATGACATGTTCCCATCATGCGGCGGAATCTTTAAGAAGTGGTTTAATCCACGCGGAATTACATGGCCCTTGCGCCGTTGCCCGTAGCCTGCTCATTCACCTGAGCGAAGAAGCCGGTAATGGCGGCCCTGTATTTGGCCGCATCCGGCGTCTGCGCTTGTTCTGCGCGCGTGGTTGCCCAGCCGATCAGGGTGAAGGCCTGAGCATCCGAAAAGGTTTTGTCTGCGCGCAAACGCTCGGTGGCGGCCAGAACGCCATTTGCCACCGCCTGCGCCAAATTCTCGTTCACGCCGCCGGGCTGGACAAGCAGCAATCCCTGCTCCTGCTTCAGCCCCGCCACTACAGCGGCAGGGGCATGCGAAGCTTCCATCGCCTGCGTCACCTCCAGCAATGAATTCGCATGCAGGTGCATGGCGGCGGCAAACGCTTGCTGCACGGTCGGATCATCCTTGAGCGCCGGAGCGCGCTCCACCAGAGCCACCAGCATTTTTGTCATGCTAGCAGCAGCCTGCTCGCGTTTCGCGGCGGGGTTTTTCTCAAACTGAATCCATTTTTCTTCCGGCGGATTGGCAATATCCAATGCCTGCCTGTCGGCGCCGCGCGCTACTGCCAGCGCTTCCGCGTTCAGTCCCCGGCCCGCTTCGAACGCCGCAGCCCACAGATCGAGCCGATCGATCGCCTGCATGCGCACGGCCATCGACACCTGCTCGCGCGTGG
>JAFLCR010000012.1 GCA_017302755.1 Alphaproteobacteria bacterium | reverse complement strand
ACACGACGATCCCGACCAAGAAGAGCCAGGTCTTCTCGACCGCCGACGACAACCAGACCGCGGTGACGATCCGCGTGTTCCAGGGCGAGCGCGAGATGGCGGCGGACAACAAGCTGCTCGGGCAGTTCGATCTTGTGGGCCTGCCGCCCGCGCCGCGCGGCATGCCGCAGGTCGAGGTCACCTTCGACATTGACGCCAACGGCATCGTGAACGTCTCGGCGAAGGATAAGGCGACCAACAAGGAGCAGCAGATCCGCATCCAGGCTTCGGGTGGCCTTTCCGATTCCGATATCGAAAAGATGGTCAAGGACGCTGAAGCGCATGCTTCCGAGGACAAGAAGAGGAAAGCCCTCATCGAAGCCAAGAACCGCGCCGATGCGCTCGTCTATCAGACCGAGAAGAACCTCAAGGAGTTCGGCGACAAGATTGCCGCGACCGAGAAATCCGCGATCGAGTCGGCGGTAGCCGAGGTGAAATCGGCGATCGAGGCGGAAGACGTGGAACGCATCGAGAAGGCCAGCGAGGCCTTGGCCCAGGCTTCCATGAAGCTCGGCGAAGCGCTCTACAAGGCGCAATCCGACGCGGCCGCGGCTTCTGGCAGTGCCGAGGGCGAAGCCTCTTCCTCCGGCGAGAGCCAGGAGAAAGTGGTCGATGCCGATTACGAGGAAATCAAGGACGACACTAAGAAAGCTGGATAACACTTAAACGGGCCACGCGGCGTCGTGGCCCGAATCCGCTTGCGGGTTATAGGGCCATCCAGAAAGCCATAGCGCATTCATGGATCGCCCTATAGTTTGCTTACTAGCAAACTCGGGCGATGACGGCGTTTGCCAGACATTCGGTAGAAAAATTTCATGGCAAAACGCGATTTTTACGAACTGCTCGGTGTATCAAAAGGCGTCTCGGCGGAGGAGCTGAAGAAAGCCTACCGCAAGCTGGCCATGCAATATCACCCGGATAAAAACCCCGGCGACAAGGCGGCCGAGCAGAAATTCAAGGAAATCAGCGAAGCTTATGACGTCCTGAAGGACGATCAGAAACGCGCGGCGTATGACCGTTATGGCCACGGCGCCTTTGAAGGCGGCATGGGCGGCGGTGCGGGCGCTGGCGGGTTCGATTTCAACTCCTCCGGATTTTCCGACATCTTCGAAGATCTGTTCGGCGAATTCATGGGCGGCCGGCGTGGCGGCGGCCAGGGCGGTGGCACGTCGCGGGGTTCGGATCTGCGCTACAACATGCAGATCTCGCTGGAGGACGCGTATAAGGGCAAGCAGGAAACAGTGCGTGTCACCACCAGCGCGTCTTGCGATGACTGCAGCGGTTCAGGCGCTGCGCCCGGCACCAAGCCCGTTACCTGCAGCGTCTGCAACGGCGCAGGAAAAGTTCGTGCTCAGCAAGGGTTCTTCACCATCGAGCGCACCTGCCACGGCTGCGGCGGCATGGGGCGCACCATCAAGGATCCTTGTCGCAAATGTGGCGGTTCGGGGCGGGTTCGGAAAGAAAAATCCCTTTCGGTCAACATCCCGCCCGGTGTGGAGGAAGGCACACGCATTCGCCTGGCCGGCGAAGGCGAGGCAGGCGCGCGCGGCGGGCCGGCGGGCGATCTCTACATCTTCCTTACCATCGCCCCGCACCGCTTCTTCAAGCGTGAGGGAGCGAACCTGCATTGCCGCGTGCCGATCCGCATGACCACGGCCGCGCTTGGAGGCTCGATCGAAGTGCCGACGCTCGACGGCTCACGCGCTAAGATTACGATTCCCGCAGGCACGCAGAGCGCGGATCAGTTCCGGCTGAAAAGCAAGGGTATGCCTGTGCTTCGTAGCCCTGGAAAAGGCGACATCTATATTCACGTCACCGTGGAAACGCCGGTGAACCTTTCCAAGAAGCAGCGCGATTTGCTCAAGACATTTGAGGAATCCGAATCAGACAAGAACCAGCCGGAGACGGAAGGTTTCTTCTCTAAGGTCAAGGAATTCTGGGACGATCTCAAAGAATGACGCGTCCGTGTGGTTTCGCTTCGCTGCTGGCGGCCATGCTTTTCTTTCCGGCGATAGCATGCGCCTGCGAATGCCAGCCTGCTTCATTTGAAAAGCGCGTGCAGGAGTCGGAACGGATATTCGTCGGCGAAGTGACAGATGTCAGCAAGTCTCTCCTGCCCTGGAACAAGCAGGATCCGCACGAAGTGATGCTGCGCGCTACCGAAGCGTTCAAAGGTGAAGGCGGAACCGTGAAGGTGATGGATCACTGGTTCTGCGGCTACCTGTTCGAGCAAGGAAAGAAATACCTTGTCTTTGCAAGCAAGGATGAACGGGGCAGCCTCCATGTTTATTCCACATGCGGCGGCAGTGTTCCGATTCCGGAACGGGAGTATCCTCACCTTGCCAGGGAATTGGGACGGTTGCGCGAGTTGCCCGCGGGTGTACACTAGAAGCCTGCGTTTTCCATAACGGCGTTGCCATGGCGGAGTTGATCCTCGTTCTTCTGTTGATTCTGCTTAACGGCTTCTTCGCCATGAGCGAGCTGGCGATCGTCTCTTCCAGCAAACCCTTGCTGAGAAAATTCTCCGAAGAAAACCGTTTTGGTGCGGGCATGGCGCTCAAGCTTGCCGAAGCCCCGGAGCGCATGCTGTCCACGGTGCAGGTTGGCATCACGGTAATCGGCATTCTGGCGGGCATGGTCAGCGGCGCGGCATTCAGCGGCGACGTGGAGAAAGTGCTCATCGAGCAATTTCAGCTAGACGTCGAGCTTGCCAGGGCACTGGCCGCCACGGCGGTGGTCGCGGTCGTCACGTATTTCTCCGTGGTAATCGGCGAGCTAGTGCCCAAGCAGATGGCGTTGCGTCACCCGGAAAGCATGGCTTGTGCGGGTGCGCCCGTGATGGCGGTGCTGGCGTGGCTGGGTGCGCCGGTGGTGAAGTTGCTCGGTCTGTCATCACGCTGCGTGTTGCGGCTGTTCGGCGAAGGAAGGCGCGACCGTGACGATGTCATCGAAGAGGAAGTCAAGGCGCTGATCGCCGAAGGTGTGCAGAGCGGCTTGTTCGAAGCCGAGGAAAAGCGCATGCTGGATAGCGTCATGCGTCTTGCTGACAAGCCGGTGAAGGCGTTCATGACGCCGCGCACCGACGTGGTGTGGATCGACGTGAACGACGGCAAAAAAGAAGTGATGGTCAAGCTCGACGCCACGCCGTACTCGCGGTTTCCCGCCTGCGAAGGCAGTGTGGACAATGTGCTCGGCATCGTGCAGGCTCGCGACCTTCTCGACGAGATTCTGCATGGCCGCGAGCTGGATATTCGTGCCGCCGTCAAACCGGCGCCGGTGCTCTACGACAGCGCTTCCACCATTCAGGCGTTGGAGATTCTGAAGAAAGCCTCCATTCACCTTGCCGTGGTGCTCGACGAGTATGGAGGCCTGCAGGGCGTACTCTCGGCAACCGATATTCTGGAAGCCATTGTCGGGGTGCTGCCGGACGAAGAAGGCCATAACCCGGATATCGTGCTTCGCAGCGACGGCTCCTGGCTGGTGGACGGCGGCACACCCATCGACGCGCTGCGCGAACACTTCGGCATCAAGATTAGCGAGGACGAGGAGGGGGATTACCACACGGCTGCCGGGTTTGTGCTGGCCAGAATGGGCACGATTCCGAAAGAAGGTGAGGGCTTTGATTTCGGCGGTTACCTTTTTGAGGTCATCGACATGGACGGCAGGCGCGTCGATAAGATTCACGTTATGAAGAAGCCGGAATTTTAGCGGGCTTCCCTATGCCAGGCCCAGGCCAGCAACGTTAGGATCAGCGCTGCCGAGAATAACGGATGCAGCAGCGGTTCGGCCTGGACGCCGGTGACGGTGCCGGCGTTGCGCCTGGGAAGGCCGATCCAGCCATGCCCACTGGCCATGCTGCCGCTTTCCACGCGGCGCAAGCGTGGCGCGCCGCTTTCCAGCCAGTGAAAGCTCCCATGGCTTGCCCGTGTCATGCTCGCGAGTTTTTTCTCTGTGGCCACGACCTCAACGAACTCCTTGCTGTTGCCGTCGCCCACCACCACTTCGCGCGAGATTTCACCGTCGCTGATGTGATATAGCCCCGGCTGTTTGACCGGCAACAGCGCTTCCGCCTGACCGGGGCCGGAAAGCGTGAGCGGATGCTGGGAAGACACGCTATCCGGCGCGGTCACCGTGACGCTTGCGGGCAGCGTTTCCTTGATGGAATGGCGCGTTACCTTGAGGATAAAGCTTCCCTCGGGCGTGGGTTTCACCTCGGCGCTCAGGCGTTCTTCCTCCAGTTCCGGCTCGCGCACCAGCCAATGGACGAGATGGCGCAGCAGTTGCAGATGCGGCCCGCCGCCGTCATAGCCGCGCGCCCAAAGCCAAGGCTGATCAGAAAGGAATTGGGCCACGCGGCCGTTTTCAATATGCGCCAGCACCATCAGCGGTTCACCTTCGGGAGTAGTGAGGAGCACGTCGCCCGTGGCGGCGCCTTCCACCGGCAGATAACCAAGCCACTTTCCCTTTTCGGGAGCACTACGCAGCGAAGCGGTTACCGGGTGGCGTTCTCCTGCCGGGCTGAGCGTGGGAAGAAAGGATTTCTGCACCACCTTATCCGCTGTTGCCGCAGGCAACAGGCGCTCCAGCGCCTCTGTTTCGCGGCCACCCGTCTGGAAGCTGATATAAGGCGATTGTACCGGCGGCGCTTAGGGCGCGCTGACATAAAGCAGCCCCGCTTTCTTGCGAACGTGCTTGGCGATATTTTCAAGATAGCGCGAAGGCAGGAGCCCGTTCTGGCCGAAATGGTCGAAGACGATCAGGTCGAAACCGTCCAGTTTCTTGCTGAAAAGATCTTCCACCGGAAACGGAATGAGCGACATTTCCGACGGCGGCGTGCGGTCGACGCTTTGTGGATTGCGCAGGATCGTGAAATGCACGAGATCGACGGCCGGGTCGGATTTCAGAATATTGCGCCAGGTGCGCTGGCCGATATTCGCCTCTCCGGAAACCAGCAGCACGCGCAGGCGCTCACGCACGCCGCGTACCGTGAAGGCCTGGCGGTTGTTGCGCTCCGTGACTTCGCCGCCGACGCCTGGGGTGGAGATCATCACCGTCATATCGCCCGCATGGCGGATGGGAATCTCGAACGTTGCCTGTTTTCCAGGCGTGACATTGAGAGAGGCGATGGTTTCGCCATCGGCGGTGAGAGTGATCGCGGCTTCTTTCGCTGGTACGCCGCCGTCGTCCATCACGCGGAAAGTGACGGGAGCGGTTTTGCCGACAATGCCGTACACCGGCGCCTGTTTTACTTCCAGCCTGCGGTCGAACCCTGCTTGGTTGCCGGTCAGCAGCACATGCAGCGGCGCGGGCAGGCTGATCTCCGACGGCCCGTCCGTCGCCTGGCCGTCGGTGATCAGCAGCACGGCGGAAAGACGGCTAGCATCCACTTCTTCCAGCATTTTCTGCAGAGTGGAGAATACCGGTGTTCCCTCTTCCGCCGGCAGCTGACGGAAGACTGTTTCTATCTCTGAAGCCAACGGCCGCAGCGCGGCATGCAGTGCCGTATCCGCCTGTTCCGTCTGGATGCGTCGTTCTTCCAACGTCTGGCTTGCCGAGCCGTCAGTGATCACCAGTACCTGGTCTTTTTCCGGAATGCGCGTTTCGGTGATTTTCTGGGGATGGGCGAGCACCAGGGCGAGTGCTGCCAGCACCGCGGCTTCGTTGACCGGCGCGCGGCGGCGGCGATAGGCCGAAAATCCAAGCAGCGCGACGCTGAGCACGCCGGCGGCGGCAAGCCAGGGAAGGGGTAAAAGTGGCGCGAAGATCACGGATGGCATAAGATGGGAAGCAGATTATCCTTCCTCTGTCCCCAGGCAAAGCCTTCTCTGCTGTTTTTCTTTTTGAGTTGTGATACTATGAAAAAAAAATCGGAGGCGGGCATGATGCGAATCATAGCAGGCAAGCACCGGGGGCGGACCCTGGAACCTCTTCCGGACGCGCGCATACGGCCGACATCGGGCAGAACCAGGGAAGCGCTCTTCAATATTCTCTCTCACGGCATGTTCATGGATACCCACTCCCCGCTGGTGGGCAAGCACGTTGCCGATATTTTCTGCGGCACCGGCGCGCTGGGGCTGGAGGCTCTTTCCAGGGGCGCGGCACTGGTCACGATGGTGGACAGGCATCCCGATTCGCTCGCCGTTGCCCGTCGCAATGTAGAAAAGCTGAAGGAAAGCGAGCATGTTCGCCTGCTTCGCGCCGATGCAAGGCAGATGCCGCGCGCAGGCGAACCCTGCAGCCTGGCGTTTGTGGATCCTCCTTATGAAAGTGGGCTGGCCGCACCCGCCCTGGCCAGCATGATCGCTTCGGGCTGGCTGCTTCCCGGCGCCATCGCCGTGGTCGAGATGGCGGAGCGCGAGACGCTGCCGGACGTGCCGGGTTTTCAGGTGATGGATGAGCGTCGCTACGGCGCGGCGAAAGTGGTGCTTCTCAAGCTGGTGGCGAACTGACGCCGGGTTCTGCCTCGCTGGGAGTGGCGCGGAGATCTTCTCTGATTTCGCCTATGACGCGGCTTACCTCATGGTCGGGAGTGCCCAGCGTGCGCAGGAGCGCGCCGCCAAGCTGAAGGCTTGCCTCGAAGGTTTCGGGCACGGTTACGCTGGCACCTGCCTGGCGCAGCGCCAGCCCCTGCTTCAAGTCGCGCGCGCGGGCAATGATGGGAAGGTCGGGGTAGAAGCGCCTTACCGAGCTTACGATGCGTTCCGCCACCTCAGGGTCGCTGACCGTGATCACGACCGCGCGGGCGCGCTCCATGCCTACGGAGGCGAGCACGTCCATATGGCTGGCATTACCGTAATACACAGGCTTGCCCCGCTTGCGGCCTTCAGTCACGGCCTTGGGGTCGGTGTCGAGGATGATGAAGTTCTGTTGTTCTGCCACCAGCATTCTGGCCACAGTCTGTCCCATGCGCCCGAAACCCGCGATCACGATATGGTTGCTGACATCGGAAGATTCGTTGGCGGCCAGCGTGGTGGCCAGGGCGGAGCGGCTGCGCTTGTCCAGCACGTTCGCCAGCCAGTTGCCAAAATCGGCCAGCAGCGGCGTAACCGCCATGGAAAGCGTCACGGTGACCGACAACATCTGCGCGAGTTCGGGAGAAAGCAGGTTCACCTTGCCGGCCAGGGTGAAGAGCACAAAGGCGAACTCCCCTCCCTGCGCCAGCACCAGGCCCGTGCGCAGCGACAGGCCCAGCGAAAACCGGAACAGGCGGCATAGCGCCGCGATCAGCGCGCCTTTGATCAGCAGAAGCCCTGCTGTCATGGCCAGGATGATCGGCAGCTTGGGAAGCATGGCGTTCACGTCCACCCCCATGCCGATGGACATAAAGAACAGCCCCAGAAAAATGCCCTTGAACGGCATGATGTCCGCTGCCACCTGGTGGTGGTACGCCGTTTCCGCCACCAATACGCCGGCGAGGAACGCGCCGAGTGCGAGCGAGAGTCCTGCATGTTCGGTCGCCCAGGCGGCAGCCAGCACGATGAGCAGTGTCGCCGTGGAGAAGAGGTCTTCGCTTCTGGCGGACGCGATCAGCCGGAATACGGGTTGCAGCAGCAGCCTTCCGGCGATGATGATCAATACCAATGCAACCAGCGCCTTCAGCCCCGCGTGCAGCATCAGGCCGCTGACATTATCTGATTGCGTGGCCAGCAACGGCACCAGCACCAGAAGCGGCACCACCGCGAAATCCTGCAGCAGCAGCGCGGCAAGAGAAAGCCTGCCGAGCTGACTGGTCTGCTCGCCGCGGTCGGCGAGCACCTGCATCACCACAGCGGTTGAGGAAAGCGCTAGCCCGCCGCCGATGATGATCGCCTGGTTCAACGAAGAACCGAAACAGGCGGCCGCCAGCGCGAGCCCGGCGCCGCAGCTTGCCATTTGCAATGTGCCGAAGCCGAAGACGTGCGTGCGCATGGCGCGCAGGCGCTCCATGGTAAGCTCCAGCCCGATCACGAACAGCAGGAACACGACGCCGAATTCCGCCAGTGCGCCCATGGCATCGAGATCGGTCACCAGCCTGAAGCCGTAAGGGCCTATCATGCCGCCCGCCACCAGGTAACCAAGCACGGGGCTGGCCTTGAGCCGCTTGAACACCAACACCACCGCTACGGCGGCGGCGAGCAGCAGCACGACGTCCAGCAAGCTGGGATTCGCGATCAAATGCGGCGCGGGTAAAGACGGGTCGGAAGACTGCATTCAAACAGGAAACACGAAAAAAGATGAAAAATCATCAAATATTGGGGATAAATCTTTCATTGTGGCCGGTTTTTTGCCCGCTGGCGGGCGGGATTTTCTTAAGGAAAAAGTATGAACAAGGTATTGGTGACGGGAGCCGCCCGGCGGGTTGGAAGAGGCATTGCCCTCTGGTTTGCCCGTGCGGGCTGGGACGTGGCGATCCATTGCCGCGTATTGGATGCGGACGCGCAATCCGCCGCGCAGGAGATTCGCAACCTAGGAAGAAAAGCCGTGATTGTGGACGGCGATCTGGAAGATGCGGCTGCCCTGGGAACCATAGTTCCGCGCGCCGCGGATGCGCTCGGTGGCCTTGATGCCCTCATCAACAGCGCGGCAATCATCGAGAAGGGGAACGTATCCGATGTCACACGCGAGCAGTTTGAGCGGCATCATCGCATCAATCTCTGGGCGCCGCTGGTATTGTCGCGCGACTTTGCCGCCCTTGAAAGAGAAGGCATCATCATCCACCTCTCCGACGCGCTCGAGAAATGGAGCATGTCACCTGACTTCGCCGCGTACGCGCTCAGCAAGCACGGGCTTGCTCATCTGATGCGGCTTCAATCGGAAGCATGGGCTCCGCGCATCCGCGTCAATGTGATCGCGCTGGGTGCGACGCTTCCCGCAAAAGGAGAGGAAGAATTGTTCAAAAAAATCGCCGCCTCGAATCCCTCAGGGCGCACGAGCAGCGTGGAGGAGGTGTGCGATACGATTCGTTTTTTCCTCGATTCTCACGCGGTCACCGGTCGGATCGTGAGCCTGGAAGGCGCGGTTTCCGGGGGTTCTTCGCCATAAGTTGCCCACAACCCCAAGGCGGCATCAGGAACTCATGCTTTTTTTATGGTTTTTTTATCCCTCAAATTAGAAATTTGCTATTTATTCAATGGCTTGATAGTATGCTGAAAAAATAGTCACTAGGCAAAAATTGCCGCTAATTCAGCCTGCTAGATTTCACCTGAAGGTGTTTCCCACAAAGTTATCCACAGAAAATGTGGATGGATGAAAGTCAAGCGGAAAAAAATATCCGGCGCGGAATAAAAAAATCCGCAATGGCTGCAACAAAGAAAATGATCGCGTAAACATCTTGTCATGAGCCAGGAATTACCCGCCGTCGGACGCGACATCATTGCGCAGGCCTGCAAGACCATGCCGTCGCTTCCGGGTGTGTACCGCATGATCGACGCGAAAGGTCAGGCGCTCTATGTCGGCAAGGCGAAGGATCTTAAGAAGCGCGTCACCTCCTATCTGCGGGAAGCGGGGCTGGTGACGCGCATCATGCGCATGATTGCGCAGACGGCGGCGATGGAAATTACCGTCACGCATACGGAAGCCGAGGCGCTGTTGCTTGAAGCAAATCTCATCAAGAAGCTCGAGCCGCGTTACAACATTCTTCTGCGCGACGACAAGTCGTTTCCTTTTGTGGTCATGACGGGGAATCATGATTTTCCCCGCATCGGCAAGCATCGCGGCGCGCAGGCGGCAGGAAACAGCTACTTCGGGCCTTTCGCGTCGGTGGGGGCGCTCAACAGCGCGTTGGTGACGCTGCAGAAAGCGTTCCTGCTGCGTCCATGCAGCGACAGCATGTTCGCGGCGCGCACGCGCCCGTGTCTGCAATACCAGATCAAGCGATGCAGCGCACCCTGCGTGGCAAAAATCAGCAAGAATGATTATGCAGCGCTGGTAGGCGAGGCGCGCGCCTTCCTGACGGGAAAAAGCCGCGAGGTTAGCGAGGCGCTGGGGAAAGAGATGGAAGAGGCAAGCGCCACACAGGAGTATGAATATGCCGCGGTGTTGCGAGATCGCCTGAAAGCGCTGTCGCGCGTGCAGCACGAAGCGGCGCTTCAGCTACATGGCGTTGCCGATGCCGACGTGGTCGCCTTGCACCGCGAGGGTACGTCGGTGGCGGTGCAGGTTTTCTTTTTCCGGGGAGGCCAGAACTTCGGGAACAAGGCTTATTTTCCTTCGCATGCGGAAGATGCGGGCGAGGGGGAGGTGCTCTCCGCCTTCATCGGCCAGTTCTACCAGCGCCAGGAACCTCCCTCGCTGATTCTGCTGAGCCACGACGTGCCGCACGTCGATACGCTGTGCGAGGCATTGTCGCTGCGTGCCGAAAGAAAAGTGACGGTGGCGGTGCCGCAGCGTGGGGACAAGCACGATGCGGTGGTGATCGCCCAGAGTAATGCGCGGGAGGCGTTGCGGCGTCATCTCGCCGAGAGCGGCACACAGGCGAGGTTGCTCGAGGGTGTGGCCGAACTGTTCGGCCTCGATGCGCCGCCCTCTCGCATCGAGGTGTACGATAATAGCCACACGCTTGGCACGCATGCAGTCGGCGGAATGATCGTGGCCGGGCCGGAGGGGTTTATCAAAAAAGGCTACCGGAAGTTCAACATGCGCGCTTCGGGCCGGGAGCAAGCCTCGGGCGGCGACGACTACGCCATGATGCGCGAGATGATGACGCGCCGATTCTGCGGATTGCAGAAAGACGATCCGGGCCGCGACAGGCATCAGTGGCCTGACCTGGTGTTAATCGACGGCGGCCCGGGCCAGGTGAGCGCGGTGGCGGAGGTTTTCGCCACGCTCGGCATTGAGGACGTGCCGTATATCGGCATTTCCAAAGGGCCGGACCGCAACGCGGGACGCGAGGAGTTTCACGCTCCCGGCAAAGCGCCGTTCACGTTGCCACACCATGATCCGGTGTTGCATTACCTTCAGCGCCTGCGCGACGAGGCGCACCGCTATGCCATCGGCGCGCATCGGGCGAAGCGCGCGAAGGGAACGCTGCGCTCGCAGTTAGAGGACATTCCAGGCATTGGTCATTCGCGGAAAAAGGCGCTTTTGCTACATTTTGGCTCTGCCAAAGGTGTGTCGGAGGCTACGGTAGAAGAACTGATGAAAGTAGAAAGGGTTAATCGTAAAATGGCCCAGGAAATCTACAACTTTTTTCATGTTGAATAAATCACCCAGTAGTAAAAAAATAACATCGCACGTGTACACTGGCCCAAGCATTTTTTTGCAGGAGAGTGCATGTCTGAAGACATCGAAGATCAAGAAAAAACAGCAGTACGACAAGCCAAAGAAGAGGCCGACCGTGCAAAAGAGCAGTTACAAAGATTGCAAGGCACCGCCTCTGCTTCTGAGTTTTCCAAAGAGCAGATAGATGCGCTTCCGGGGTCAGTAGAAGAGTATTTAAGAAGCCAGAAAGCTTCCCTATCCTCTCATGAACACGCAAAGCTCCTTGCTGAGCGCGACGTCGCCGCATTTACAACGGGACATCCGCCGAAAGGAGTATTGCTTACCCAGCAAGAATGCGTGAATTCCCTCTTCAGAGTCGTCCTGGCGGAAGAGCAGATAGAGGCTGGCACCTATGACAAGAATCCTGTCATCATCACTTATAAACAGCCCGATGGCAGCCGTAAGCCGGTAGCGAGAGTTACGGAAGCTGAGGCCGAGGAATCCATTAAAATAAACAAAGCCTGCCTGGAAAAACATGGAAAGAGTTTTGAGCAGATAAGAGATTCTGAAGAATACCAAAAATATAAAAGCGAAAAACTAGGGAGCGTTCAGGAAGCATACAAAGAGCAGCAAGCGCCAAAAGCTTTGGGCGATTTGAGCGTCACACCCGCCGCCACCCCTTTGGGAGAGCGGCCGGCCGGGACAGGGGCGGCAGTTATCGTATTAAACCAAACGCTTCGGACGGAATTTCATAATATGCGGGATATGGGAGATGAGGAAACACCAACTCCCCCCTTACCCACGCCCAATCAACCGGTGAGAGAACGTGCAAGGGAAGGTGGTGAAGCGGACGGTGGCGGAAAACCGGCGGGGAGGAAGAAGTAGCTGGTTTACTCCGAAGGCTCGCTTGTAGGATTTACTGTTATCTTTAATCTGTTTACTCTCTACCCATGCGCCAGCTTCCCAACCTTCTCACCGGTTCCCGCATTGCGGTGATTCCGCTCATGGTTCCGGTATTTTACTTGCCCGGCGACTGGGGCCATTGGCTGTCGGCGGGGCTGTTTGCCTATGCCAGCATCACCGATTTCTTCGACGGCTACTTGGCGCGCGCCTGGGGCGTGCAGAGCAAGCTGGGCCGTTTCCTTGATCCCATCGCCGACAAACTGCTGGTGGCGGCGGCGATTCTGCTGCTCGTGCATGCCGATCGTGCCCACTTGATTCCCTCGCTGGCGATCCTGGCGCGCGAGATTCTGGTGTCGGGCCTGCGCGAATACCTGGCCGAGTTGCGCGTGAGCGTGCCGGTGTCGCAACTTGCCAAGGTAAAAACTGGATTTCAGATGTCGGCGATCTTCCTACTGCTGCTCGGCGCCGGCGGGCCGTCCTGGCTGTACGCGGACATTCTCGGGCAGATCGCCCTGTGGCTGGCGGCAGGGCTGACGCTCGTGACAGGCTATGCCTATTTGCGCACCGGCCTGCGCTATATGGATGACTGATGCCCGCCGGCGATCCGTACTGGGACGGCTATTTTTCCCTTACTGAAGCTCCTCCTCCCCGCGACATGTATGCCTGGTTCCTCGATCGCTGGCCTTGCGAGCAAGGGGCGCTGCTTGATTTCGGTGCGGGAACTGGGCGCTTTGCCGAAGTTTTCTTCAAAGAGCGGCCTATGCTTGCCGTCGACGCCATGGATGGCAGCCCGAACGCCCTTGCGTTCTTACAAGCACGTGCAGGCCTTCGCCGGGTGTGGACTCAGCCCTTTGAAGCGTTTTCCGTTGCGGAGGCATATCACGCGATATGGGCCATGAATGTTCTGTTTTTTGTCGAACGTGCCGCGCTGCCGGCATTGTTTGCTTCCTTGAACAAAGCCCTTCTTACGGAGGGAGTGCTGGCCTTCACCTTTCTGGAAGAAGATCCGGCCTACCCCGTGTTTCTGGATCTGGTGCGCACCCGGGTGACGGAGAGTGAGTTACGGGATCTGCTGAAGGCCGCAGGATTCACCGTGCGCTTTCTGGATCGCAAGATCGGAAAATACGGCGCGCAGGGCGCCGACCAGCCTTTCTTTCGCGTTTTGGCGGAGAAGGTTTAAATCGCGGCGGGAGAGAGTATGCCGCCGTGGCGGAAGGGTTTGACCTCGCGCGCCAACCCTGTGGCGTCGTCGGTTTCCACATAAAGCCCGCACAGCGTGGCGATGCCCGTGGCGGCCTGCATGCGTTGCTGCTTCATGCGGGTGAGAAAGCTTGCCAGGGGGACATCTGGCTGCATGCCGATCACGGAATCGTAATCGCCGCACATGCCGATGTCGGTCTGATACGCCGTGCCCTTGGGGAAAATACGCGCATCGGCCGTCGGGACGTGGGTGTGGGTGCCAATCACCACGCTGGCCTGGCCGTCCAGGATGTGCCCCATCGCGGTTTTCTCGCTGGTGGCCTCGGCATGAAAATCCATGAGCAGGGCATGGCACTGCGGCGTGCCCAGGCGGAAACGAGCCGCTTCTTCCTGCGCCCAGAGAAAGGGATTGTCTGGCATTTCCCGGAACCCAAGCTGGCCCATCGCATGCAGCACGACCACGGTTTTTCCACTCTGCGTTTTATAGACGCCAGCTCCTTTTCCGGGTTGGGATTTGGGCAGATTACCAGGCCGCAGAAGGCGCGGTTCCTTGGAAAAATGCGGGATGATCTCTTTCTGGTCCCACACATGGTTGCCGGTGGTGATGCAATCCGCCCCGGCGGCGAAGAGTTCGTCGCAGATCTGTGGCGTGATGCCGAACCCGCCTGCCGCGTTCTCGCCGTTCACCAGTACGAAATCGAGCGAGAGGCGCGTTTTCAGCCCGGGAAGTTCCGAGATCAACGCGTCGCGGCCCGAACGCCCGACAATATCGCCAAGAAGAAGGATACGCATGCGGCAGGTATAATATGCCCGCCATCAATTGGCGAGCGGCTTATTCCCGCTCCAGCCGGATCGCCACGCGGCGGTTAAGTGCCTGATTTTCTGGAATCGGATTGCCGTTCACGTCGCGGTTCGGCACCTTGGGATGAATATCTGCATAGCCGGTAGCTTTCAGTTTGGTCACATCCACCTGCTGTTCGATGAAGAAGCGCACCACCATGGCGGCTCGGCCCGTGGAAAGCTCCCAGTTGGAGGGGTAGCGGGGCGTGCTGATGGGATCGTCGTCGGTGTGGCCTTCGACCTCGATTTTGTATTTCTCGTATTCGAAGCCTTTGAGCAGCACGGCCACTTGTTCGAGGATCGGGCGCACAGGGTCGCGCAGGTCCGCCGAGCCGGGCTTGAAAAACGAAGCGCTGTTGAACTCGAGGATCAGGCCTTTCTCGGTTTCCTCCACCGACATGTCCTGCTGCATGTGGTTGTTTTCGATGATCGACTCAAAGCCTTGCAAGATGCTGGTGAAAGGCGATTCAATCTGCTTCTTGATGAAGTCGGACTGCATGCCCTTCTTCATTTCTTCGAATTTGGTTTGTTTCGGCTCAGACACGGAAAGCAGAATCACGAAAAAGCAAAGAAGCAGCGTGATCATGTCCGCGTAGGTCATGAGCCATTGTTCGAGATCTTCCTCCTTCTTGTGCCTTTTTTTCAGGGCCATGCGGCTTTCTCTTTAGCGCTTGAGCTGCGTGTCGATATTGAAGTGAATCTCCGGGTCGAGGTAACTGTTGAGCTTGTCCTGCATGAAGCGCGGGCTCTGCTTTTCGGAAAGCAGCACCAAGCCTTCAGCCATCATATGATTGCGGTGACGGAGGATTTCTTCTTTTTGCTGCAGCTTTTCCGCAGCGGGCAGGAAGGCAAGGCGGGCGCTCACCACGCCGTAGAGTGTCGCGAGCAGTGCCACGGCGAGACCGCTGCCGATCTTAGACATGTCTGTTTGTAGGTTGCCGAGCATGATCACCATGCCCACTAGCGTGCCGACCATGCCGAAAGCAGGGCCGCAGGAGGCCATGTTCTTGAGCACCGCCACCGGCACGGTGCGGCGCTCAAATTCGGATTCGATGGCGGTTTCCATCATGCTGCGCACGTCGGCGGGTTTATAGCCGGTGGTGACGAGCTCCAGGCCGTATTTCATGAACGGATCTTTCACTGAGCGGATAATTTCGCCTTCCAGGCCTACGAGGCCTTTGGTCTGCACCACATAGGCCCATTTGATGAGGCGCATGATGTCGGCATTCATGCCTTCGCGGGTGGCGACGGGTTTTTTCAGCATGGTCCACAGCGCCTGCAACGCCAGGATCACGTAACGCGCCTGATAGCTCATGAAGGCATTGGCCAAGCAGCCGCCTATCACGATCAGGAAGCCTTCCATACTGAGGAAGGACCAGTAATTATCGGTGCCGTGAATAATGGCGCCGAAAATCAGGCTGAAGCCGAAAATGATGCCAAGAAGTGTACTGAGCGACATAGGGGGTCGTCCGAGGATGATTCTATGCTCTTGTTATCCTGTAAACCTTAACATATGGTTGCCGCGCTTGTGCCAAATGCGCGATGCCAAAGAACGACAAACGTTATGACAAAACTTCCTATTATCGGCATCACGCTCGATAACGAACCTTCCGGCGGCTATTCGGACTATCCCTGGTACGCCCTCCGTGAAAATTACTGCGACGCCGTGACGCAGGCCGGCGGCTTGCCGCTCTGTCTCCCGCAGGAGGTGGCGCTGGCGGAACACTACCTTGATCTCATCGAGGGTTTGATCGTCACCGGTGGGGCGTTCGATGTCGATCCTGCCATGTTTGGCGCCACGCAAGTGCATGCCAAGGTGACGACCAAGGACCGGCGTACAACATTTGAATGGGCCATGCTTCAAGGCGCGCTGGATCGGGATATGCCCGTGCTCGGCATCTGCGGTGGTGAGCAATTACTCAACGTGGTGCTAGGCGGCACGCTGATTCAGCATATTTCCGACGAGGTGCCGAATGCCCTGCAGCACGAGCAGAAACATCCCAAGCATGAACCGGATCATGATATCCGAATCGTGGAAAACACATTTCTCCACCGCCTGGCAGGTGCGACGACGTTGAAAGTAAACACCACCCATCATCAGGCGGTCGGCAAGCCCGGCAAGGGCGTGGTGGTGAGCGCCGCGGCTTCGGACGGTGTCATTGAGGCCATTGAAGTGCCGGGCAAGAAATTCTGCCTCGGCGTGCAGTGGCATCCCGAATATTGCGGCAGCGAGGCGGAAAAAAACATCTTCACCGCTTTCATCGAGGCGACCCGTGCATGACCGATAAGAAACCCCTGAACCCCTACCAGAAACGGCGTGAGAAAAATCTCCAGGCTGCCGCTTCCGGCGCGGCTCCCGTCAAGCGCCTTATCAGGAAGGCGTCGGGGGAAGAAGAAATGTGGGCTCCCGAGCGCATCGCCAAACGTCTGGCAAGGGCAGGCTTGTGTTCGCGCCGTGAGGCGGAGGCCTGGATCGCGGCGGGACGCGTGAAAGTGGACGGCAAGGTTATCACCTCGCCCGCGCTTAACGTCACCGACGCCAACCTCATTCATGTGGACGGCAAGCCGATCGCCGCCAAGGAGGCGACGCGCTTATGGCTTTACCACAAACCCAAAGGTCTGGTGACCACGCATAAAGACCCCGAAAGCCGTCCCACGGTGTTTGACGCATTGCCGAAGGAGATGGGCCGCGTCATTTCCATCGGAAGGCTGGACTTGACCTCCGAAGGGCTACTGTTGCTGACTAATGACGGTGAGCTTGCCCGCCATCTCGAGCTTCCCTCCACCGGCTGGACGCGCCGCTACCGTGTGCGCGTGTTCGGCACGCCGGATGCGAAGTCCCTGGAAAAACTTGCGCGCGGCATGACCGTGGAGGGGATTTCTTACGGATCCATCGAGGCCAAGGTGGAGCAGGGTGACAAATCAAACGCCTGGCTTGCTGTCAGCCTGCAGGAAGGCAAGAACCGTGAAATCCGCAAAGTCTTCGAGGCGCTGGGCCACAAGGTGAGCCGCTTGATCCGTGTCGCCTACGGGCCGTTTCAGCTGGGCAAGCTTCCAAGCGGCGAGGTCAAGGAAATTGTTGGCAGTGTCCTCAGAAGCCAGCTCGGGAATTGGAAAGCTTAACGCTCCTCATCCCTGCCGAGCCGTCTTAGGATCGTATCCAGGTGGATCTGGTCGGTTTTGTAATTCCCGGTCAGCGCGTACATCACGAGATTGACGCCGAAACGCCAGGCCTCTTCCTGCTGGGAATGTGGCACGTTGGCATCCTTCGCCCAGGCATACGCCCAGTCGTTCGAGCCGATCACCACGGGGCTCACGCCATCGTTCTGGCGGGGGTTCTCCCGTTCCACGAGCAGCAGCGGATGTGTGTGGCGTCCAGAGAAGGTCTTGAGCAGATAAAAGCTGCGGCGCATCGTGTGGTTCTCGGGCAGCGAGGCGAGGCTTCCCAGCTCCAATCCGCCAACGACGGTGGCCAGCGCGGTCAACGCGTCCGGCGCGGCGCCCTTGACCCCGGATAACGGCAGCGTCCCTGCGGTTTCCCCTTTAGTATCCAGCAACAGCATGCCGCCGCCGCGCATATAGCCGCGTAGTTTGGACAGCGCTTCGGAAGACAGAGGCTGCTGGCCGGGCAGCATCGGCCAGTAGAGCAGGGGGTAGAAGGCGAGCGCGTCACTTTCAAGCCTGACGCCTGCCGGCGGTGCAGGACGGAAAGAGGTGCGCAAGGTCAGGATTTCCGAAAGCCCCGTCAGGCCGCGTTCGCTGGCGGTGTCCACATCCGCGTCGCCGGTGATGATATAGGCGAGGCGGGTCTTCGCGGCGGCGTCCTCGTCTTTCGGCGCGGCGAAGGCGGGAGCATGAAGCAATGCCGCAAGCAGGATCACGGCGGTTGCCGGCTTGCGGAAACGCCATGAAAGGGGCAGCAACAACAGGCTCCAGTCCAGCAGCAGCATCGACAGCGCCAGCCCCAGCAGCCAGGGCTGAAGATCCAGGGCGGCGGCGGAATCCGCGTAAGGTTGGCTGGCAATGCCCAGTGCGGAGAGCGGCAGATGGTTCTTCACTTCCGGACCTAGATTGCGTGGCACGATAAATCCGCCGCTCCGGTACAGCCCGGGTGGGAGCAAAGCTTTCGCGTCTTCTGAACGGACTGCTTTTTTTGCTTTGTCATCGGCAGGGACGAGAGTGCCGAAACCATCTAGTAGCTTGAAGGGAATCAAAGTGCCTTCCATGGAGATGGCCGTATCGCCTGCGCTTCCCAGCTCCGGCAGCAGGCGAAGAAAGTTTTCAAAATAGCCTGAAAGCGGAAAATTCGACCATGCGCCGTTCGTGGCGACCGGAGCCTCCGCGGCCGATTCCTGATCGGCTGACACCAGTCCCGGCATCGAGGGCACGTGCACCAGGATGCGCCACCCTCTCTCCAGCGGCGCGGCGCTGATGATCGGCGTGCCGTCTGCCAGCGCGAGCCAGGTGTGCTTCTGCAGATCTGTGTCCGGGGCGGCGAGCGCCTGGGTCAGCACGGTCACGTCTTCGGGCGGCGTGCCCAGCCGTGCGAGTGGAGAGGCGGACGAAGGCGCTTTCAGGTGCTGCGCGTTTTCCCAGGTGAGGTTGCCGCCCAGATGGCGGTCGCCGGGAAGCAGCCGCACTGGCAGCAGCGCATCTGACTCCGGTGCGAGACCGCCGAGAAGCTGCGGCCCTGCGAAGCGCAGCAATACGCCGCCCTGCTTCACCCATGTTTCAAGCGCTTTCTCTGCATCGGGCGGGGGAGGGGGGCCGTCTGGCAGAATCACGATGGAGGCGCCCTTCAGCGGCAGTTCGGTAAGGGAGGCGAAGACAATATCCGCATGTGGGGCCAGCGCCTTATGCAGATAATACGTATCCGTCAGCAGTGGCTGGTCGGAAGTGGTTGGATTCTGACCCGCAATGACGATTTTCCCCTGCGCGCGCGGGCTGCGCAGCCAGACCGCCGCCGCGTGGCGCTGGCCTTCCAGCGCAAGCCGTGCCGTGGTGCGCCAGACCGGCGCCAATGGCTCCAGCGGAATGTTGACACTGCGGCCGCCCGTGCCGAATGCGGCGCTTGCGGTCAATCCCGTATCGCCGCGCGTCCCGACCACCGTGGCCTTTCCTGGCACGAAGCGGCTGACACGCAGAGAGTTTTCATCGGTTTCCACGCGGAAAGGAAGATCATCTGCCGCCGGAGAAAAAATGGTCAGCGCGCCAAGCTTTCCCAGCTCTTTGGTGAAGTTTTCCAGATCGTCCTTGGTGCCAAGCCCGTCGCTGAGCCATGCAATATTCAGCTTATCGGCGGGTTGGTTCAGGCGGCGCAACGCATCAAGCGACGGCGCGCGTGCCACCGGCCACGGATGCGGAGCCAGGGACGCCAGCGCCGCCAGCGCGCTTGGCGCCGCGCTCAGATTCGCGACCGTTTCGCCGGTGGGAATCAGGGCGACGGGGCGGTTCATGCGGCCCGCCTCCTCGATCATCAGGCGCGCGGCCTTCATCATCGGTTCCCAGTTTTGCGCCGCCGCCCAGCCCGTATCCACGATCACCGCCAGGGGCTGCTTCGCATCCTTCTGCATCGGCGTTGCCTCATCTGGCATCAGCACGGGATGCGCGAGGGCGAGGATCAGGCCGGCGAGCAGACCGAGACGCAGCAGCAGAAGCCACCAGGGCGGTCTGCGGTTCGGCGGCGGCGTGCCCGGCTGCTGGGTAAGAAAGCGCATCGCCGGAAACGGGATCGCACGCGGCAGCGGCGGGCGGCGGCGGATGATCCACCACAGCAGCGGCAGCGCCAGCAGCGGCAGAAGGGCAAGGGGGGTAAGAAAGGAAAGCGTCATGACCCGCTACGCTCCACGGCTGCGCATAGCGTCTTCATGCTTTCCGGAAGCGGGGCATCCGTCTGGCAACGGATGAGCGTGAAGTCGAAGCGGGTGGCGATGTCCTCAAGCTTTGCCGCATGTGCGTTCCATTGCGCGAGGTAATCGGCGCGCAGAGCGTACGCATCATCGGCGAGCAGCGAGGCTTCGCCTTCCAGACCCTCAAAGCGTGACGAGCCCTGGAAAGGAAACGCCACTTCCGCCGGATCGGCCAGATGCAGCAGAATGCCCGTGCCTCCGCGCATCCTGACAGCGGCAAGCGGCTTTTCCAGGCGGTCGGGATCGAACAGGAAATCGCTGGCGATCACCTGCAGCTTATCTTTCGTGAGCGGCAGCTTCTCTGCCCACGCGCCGCCGGTGGCGAGCCGCGCCAGGATTTTCTCCGGCGAGGATCCGGGAAGCAACCCGGCGCGCGCTTCCGCGTTGCCGCGATGCGCGAGATCGGCCAGGGCGGTAAGCAGCAAGGTACCGATTTCAAGTTTGGTACGCAGCCCCGCGCGCGAGGCGTAGCGCATCGACGGCGACGCATCCAGCCACAGGCGGATGCGCGGCAGGGTGGCCTGCTCCTTTTCGCGGATCAGCGGATGTTCGCGCCGCGCCGAGGCGCGCCAGTCAATGCGGCCGGCGCTCTCGCCGCTGAGATAGGGGCGGTATTGCCAGAAAACGTCGCCGCTTCCCGCGCGCTTCTGCGAGCGTTCGCCTTCTTTCGGCAGCAAGGTGGAGCGCAGCAGCCGCAACGGCGGAAAGCGGCGGGAGAGAGCGAGCGCGTCCCCGAGCAGGCTTGGCGGCGGAAGGGTTACGACAGGCACCGGCAGGCATCCGCGATCACC
>JAFLCR010000119.1 GCA_017302755.1 Alphaproteobacteria bacterium | reverse complement strand
AAATCGGGAGGGGGCGTTGTAACCGGGGGAACAACCGTGGTTCCGCCACTGCTTGGGGGCGTGGGGCTGCCGCCGGAAACCGGCGCACCTCCCGGTGCGGAGGAAGGAAGATCAAAGGGGGGTACGTCCATCAGCGGTTCTTGATAGCCCGGCCGCAATTCCACGGGCGGCAGGGTCAGCGTGACCGTTTCAGCCTCGTCCTCGCCTTCGCCGGGATAGCCGGCCTGTTTCGCATTCCCTCTGCCGGCCTGCGCCAGGATAGTATCTTCAAGCGCACGGGGGCGCACTCCGGCCATTTGCGCCTCATCCCAGATCTGGCCGGGGCTTCCGCCGCCCGTCGCATCCATCGGCACATGCAGGCCCGAAGCGCGCTCGAAATAGAGGATCAGCTTCTCATGCTGCGTCTCGCCGCCCTGCGTAACTTCCATTTTGAGGGTGAAGGTATCCGCGAATCCCGCAGATACTTCCAGCTGCACCGCCGCCAGCGCCGCGTGGATGGATGCCGCGCTTCCCGTGAGCGTCACGACGCCGGTGACGGGGTCCACTTCAACCTGGATCTTTTTCTCCTCCGTCGCCTTGATTTTCAGCGCGCCCGCCTCGGCGCTGGACAGCACAAGCTTCACCACGACCGTCCCGTTTCCGGACAATGCGGTCTTGTGGCTCAAGTCCAGATGGCGAATCTGCGGCGGTGCCGGCTGCTGCATGGAAGGGGGTAGATCTATGAATATTATATTATTTTTTCATAAAACCCTCTAAGAAGCCTTAACAACCCTTCCCCCTACCCGTTGTCCCCGCACCCGGCTGGAAAACCTAGATAAGCCATGCAAGCGGAATTTTTCCTTGTCGAAACGTCTAAAAACTTGATTTTTGACTATTTCCTTTATACATATCCGCCTTCCAGATGGCCCAGGCCGTCTTGTATCAACCCCTAACCCTTTACCATGACTGGAATATCCAATGGCCAACTCCAACGCCGCTATGAAAGAAAATTTTGAAACCTCGGAAAGCTTCGCTGACATTTTTGAAAAGAGCCTCACCCGTGGTGAGAAGAGCGAAGGCACCGTCGTCACCGGCGAAGTGGTGGCCCTTGAACGCGATACCGTCGTCATCGACGTCGGCCTGAAATCCGAAGGTCGCGTTCCCTTGCGCGAATTCTCCCGCGCCGGCGAAGCGCCTGAAATCAAGGTCGGCGATAAGGTGGAAGTCTACCTGGAACGCATCGAAAACCGCCACGGCGAAGCGATGCTCTCCCGCGAAAAAGCGCTTCGTGAAGAAGCATGGACTGTCCTTGAGCGCTCGCACGAGCGCCAGGAAAAGGTCATGGGCACCATCTTCGGCCGCGTCAAAGGCGGCTTCACCGTGGACGTCCAGGGCACCGTGGCCTTCTTGCCCGGCTCACAGGTCGATATCCGCCCCGTGCGCGACGTCGGCCCCCTCATGGGCGTGCCGCAGCCGTTCATGATCCTCAAGATGGACCGCAAGCGCGGCAACATCGTGGTTTCCCGCCGCGTGATTCTGGAAGAATCCCGCCAGGAAGAGCGCGACAAGCTGCTCACCCGCATCAGCGAAGGCGACATCCTGGACGGCGTGGTCAAGAACATCACCGATTACGGTGCGTTCATCGACCTCGGCGGCGTGGACGGCCTGCTGCACGTGACGGATATCTCCTGGAAGCGCGTCAACCATCCTTCCGAAGTGCTCTCCATCGGCCAGACCGTGCGCGTGCAGGTGACGAAGTTCAACACCGAAACCAAGCGCATCAGCCTCGGCATGAAGCAGCTCGACGCCAACCCCTGGACGGAAGTGGCCGGCAAGTTCCCGGTCGGTTCCAAGCATAAGGGCAAAGTGTCCAACATCACCGATTACGGCGCGTTCGTGGAACTGGATTCCGGCATCGAAGGCCTCGTCCACGTGTCCGAAATGAGCTGGACCAAGAAGAACGTCCACCCCGGCAAGATCGTTTCGACCAGCCAGGAAGTGAACGTCGTGGTTCTGGAAATCGATTCCGACAAGCACCGCATCAGCCTCGGCATGAAGCAGTGCGAAGCCAACCCCTGGGCCGCGTTCGCCGATTCCCATAAGGAAGGCGACATCCTGGAAGGCAAAGTGGCCAACATCGCCGATTTCGGCCTGTTCGTCACCCTCACCGACGACCTGGACGGCCTGGTGCACGAGACGGACATCTCCTGGTCCGAACCCGGCGCCACCGCCATCAAAAACTACAAAAAGGGCGACAGCCTGAAGGTGATGGTGCTCGGCGTCGACACCGAAAAGGAACGCATCAGCCTCGGCATCAAGCAGCTTGAGAAGGATCCGCATGAAGAAGCGATGAGCGGCTTCAAGAAGGGCAAGAGCGTCACCTGCACGGTGAAGGCGATCAAGGAAGACGGCATCGAAGTCGAGCTGTCCGAGGGCATCACCACGCTCATCAAGCGCAACGAACTGGCGCGCGACCGCTCCGATCAGCGCCCCGAACGTTTCGCCGTGGGCGACCGCGTCGACGCGAAGGTGACGGCGTTCGACAAGACGACCCGCAAGCTGACCCTCTCCATCAAGGCTCTCGAGATGGAAGAAGAAAAGAAGGCGATCGCCGAATACGGCTCCACCGATTCCGGCGCTTCCCTGGGCGATATCCTCGGCGCGGCGCTGGCCGAAGGCAAGCTGAACATGGCGAGCGAGGAAAAGCCCAAGAAAGCCGCCAAGAAGTCGAAGAAAGCCTCCGACGACGAAACGGAGGAGTAATAAAGCCCCCTCCCCCTCTGAGGGGGAGGGTCGGGGTGGGGGTTGCCTCGGCAATCCCCACATCCTTAACACCCCCCGCCAGCCTCCCCCTCCGAGGGGGAGGGATATGCAAGGCCCATCACCTAAGAGGAACCCTTGTCCGTCAACGCCGATACCCTTCTGGATAGAAGCCGCCTCAAGCGCCAGGCGACCCGGTGGCGGATCGCCGCCCTCGCGGCCCTCACCCTGGCCGGTTTTGTTCTGGCCGAAACCTATCTCGACATCCCCGGCAACCGCGACGGCGTGAACGTGCTGGGCCGCGACTACATCGCGCGGCTCGACGTCGAAGGCATTATCTTTGACGATCCGCTGCGCGACGAGGCGATCAAGAAAATCGCCGAGGACAACAAAGCCAAGGCCGTCATCGTGCGCATCGACAGCCCGGGCGGCACCACGGTCGGCGGAGAAATGCTCTACCGCCAGCTTCATGAGATCGCAGCCAAGAAGCCGGTCGTGGCCGTCATGCGCGGCACCGCAGCCTCCGCGGCCTACCTCACCGCCGTGGCGGCGGAGCGCATCTACGCCCAGGAAGGCACCATCACCGGTTCCATCGGCGTGCTGATGCAGTCCATGGAATTCACCGAGCTGTCGAAGAAGCTCGGCATCACACCTATCACCATCAAGTCCGGCCCGCTCAAAGCCAGCCCCTCGCCCACCGAGAAGCTCACCCCCGAAGCCGAGGCCATGGTGCGCGAGACGATCATGGATTTCTACGAGGTATTCATCGCCAAGATCGCCGAGGGCCGCAAAATGCCCATCGCGGAAGTGAAAAAACTGGCGGACGGCCGCGTCTATACGGGCCGCCAGGCCGTGGCCAACAAGCTGATCGACGCCATCGGCGACGAGGATGACGCCGTTTCCTGGCTCGAAAAGGAAAAACAGATCAAACCGGGCTTGAAAATAGAAAAAATTGAGATCAAAAAAGAGCCTACAGAATGGCTGGAATCGTCGAGCCTCCTCCAGTGGCTCGGCTTTACCAAGGCGAAGATTCCCGAAAGCGGCCTGGTTTCCCTGTGGGAACCGGGATTGCCTTAAGCGGGAACAGGTTGTAAACCCTATCCATTACTCCACACTCGAGAGACAACATGACGAAATCCGAACTGGTACTGAAACTGGCGCAGCGCTACAAGCACTTGAGCAGCAAAGATCTTGAAAAGCTGATCAACACCGTGTTCGGCGAAATCGTCGCCGCGCTGGGCGAAGGCCGCCGCGTTGAGCTGCGCGGCTTCGGTGCGTTTTCCCTGCGCAAGCGCGAAGCGCGCAAGGCCCGCAACCCCAAGACGGGCGCGGAAGTTCAGGTCGGTGAGCGTTATTCGATCTATTTCCGCACCGGCAAGGAACTGCGCGAGCGCATCAACGCCTCCGAATAAGGAGGGGTTTTCATGAAGCGGCTTTACCACATCCTGCGGCTGCTGATCATCCTGCCGCTGGCGGGGTTCGTTCTGAGCCTGGCCGTTTCCAACGCGGAAACCGTGAATGTGAGTCTCTACCCGCTTCCCTACGAGGTGATGCTTCCCAAATACCTGCTCATGCTCGGCATGACGTTCTTCGGCTTCATCATCGGCTGGCTGGTGACGCTGAATAGCGCCCTGCGCTGGCGCTTCGTGGCGAGGGAGCAGAGCCGCAAGGTCGACGCCCTGCATAACGAACTGGCCTCTCTCAAAGCCGAACAACGGGATAAATTGCCCAAATACACATAACTGTCATTCCCGCGAAGGCGGGAATCCATAACCACGGACTAAAAATTAAGCACTTGCGGTGACTCCCACCTTCAGGGAGTATGGATTCCCGCCTTCGCGGGAATGACAGTAACTTGATTCGCGCCATCATGCCCCTCAACGTCAAAATCTGCGGCATCTCCGACGCGCCCACCCTGAAGGCGGTGCGCGACGCGGGCGCGGATTTCGCGGGTTTCATCGACTTCCCGCGCTCGCCGCGCCATGTCCTGCCACAGCGTGTGGCCGGCTGGCTCAGCCCCGAGCTTCGCGAGGACATCAACCTGGTGGTGGTGACGGTCGACGCCTCCGACGCCATGCTGGAACCCTGGTTCCATTCCGTGAATCCAGATTTCCTTCAGCTCCATGGCGACGAGCCACCCGAACGCCTGCGCGAAATCAGGAAGAAGTACGGCTGCGGCATCATCAAGGCGCTCCCCCTGCGCGACCTCAAAGACTTGGAGGACGTGACCGTCTTCGCGAACGACGCCGATATCCTCCTCTTCGACGCCCCGCCTCCGGCGGAGGGCGGCCTTCCCGGCGGCAACGGCCTGCATTTTGACTGGCGCATCCTGGGCGGCTGCGATATACCCGCCCCGTGGATGCTCTCGGGCGGCCTCACGGCCACCAACCTGGCCGAAGCCGTCGCCGCCACCAAGGCGACGATGGTGGATGTCTCCTCCGGCGTCGAGTTCGCACCGGGCCGCAAATCGCTCGAGAAGATCCGCGAATTCGTCCGCATTGCGAAAGGCCTATGACGACACTCCGCCTCCGCTCCAACGCCGCTCCCGACTCCCGAGGCTATTTCGGCGAGTACGGCGGGCGTTTCGTCGCCGAAACCCTGATGCCGCTGATCCTGGAGGTGGAAAAGCACTACGAAGCCGCGCGCAAGGATGCGTCCTTCCGCAAGGAATTCGAATACTACCTGGAGCATTATGTTGGCCGCCCCTCGCCGCTCTATTTTGCCGAGCGCCTGACAGGCGAACTCGGCGGCGCGAAAATCTACTTCAAGCGCGATGAGCTGAACCACACCGGCGCACACAAGATCAACAACTGCATCGGCCAGGCGCTGCTCGCCAAGCGCATGGGCAAGAAGCGCATCATCGCCGAAACCGGCGCCGGCCAGCACGGCGTGGCAACGGCTACGGTCTGCGCGCTGTTCGGCATGCAGTGCATCGTCTACATGGGCGCGAAGGACGTGGAACGCCAAAGCCCCAACGTGTTCCGCATGAAACTGCTGGGCGCGGAAATCGTCCCCGTGAAAAGCGGTAACCAGACGCTCAAGGACGCGATGAATGATGCGCTCCGCGACTGGGTCGCCCACGTCGACGACACCTATTACCTCATCGGCACCGCCGCCGGCCCGCATCCCTACCCCATGATGGTGCGTGATTTCCAGTCCGTCATCGGCCGCGAAGCGAGGGAACAAATCAAGAAGGCCGAAGGCCGCCTCCCCGACGCGCTGGTGGCCGCGGTGGGCGGCGGCTCGAACGCGATCGGCCTGTTCCACCCCTTCCTCGAAGATAACGGGGTGAAGATGATCGGCGTCGAAGCCGCCGGCAAGGGCGTGCACACGAAAGACCATGCTGCCCCGCTCACCGCCGGCCAGCCCGGCGTACTGCACGGCTGCAAAAGCTACCTGATGCAGGATGAGAACGGCCAGATCCTCGACACCCACTCCATCTCCGCGGGCCTCGACTACCCCGGCGTCGGCCCCGAGCATTCCTGGCTGAAGGATATCGGCCGCGTCGAATACGCCGCCGTCACCGACGACGAAGCGCTGAGCGCCTTCCAGAAACTCGCCAAGCTCGAAGGCATCATCCCCGCGCTCGAGCCGAGCCACGCCCTGGCCCACGTCCTCAAGCTCGCCCCGGCGATGGGCAAGAATGAGATCATCATCATGAATCTTTGCGGCCGCGGCGATAAGGACATCTTCACCGCCGCCAAGGCTCTTGGGATAGCGCTTTAAAACAACTGCTTGGCTGATGGCTCTTCAGTCACAGAACTTGTCAAATTACTGTAAAATTTCAAGAATATACTATAGCAGCCAACATCGCACAGGTAGCACCAATGTCCCTCCAGGAAGTACAAAGAGCCATATTGCTGTCCCTCACGGATTTATTGGAAATTGTAGACGCTTTTCAAGGCGGGCACTCGCAGCGGCATAATACGTTGCGCATCGATGACACCGATCTCAGGCTTGCCAGGGAAACGGCCATTAGCCACGATGACGATCCGCTGATTCTCCAGGTCAAAACAGCTCTCAATAATTACACAGATGAGCAAGGCACCCAAGGAAAGCAGATAGCCTTTTCATTTAACATTTTAACCCTTGGCACGCCCATGGCACTGGCTTATGGACCAACCAATGCGATCACGGGCATCCGTGACCAGATTGAGGCATCACTGCATCGTTTGCTGGACGAAGCCGGCTTAATCCAGGGTGGAAAAAGCCAGCATTGGGACGATCAGCTTCCGGGAACAGGATGGGTCCGGCATCCGCTAAACCCAGGCATTGTCTTTAAAGACACGTTCAGCTTAACCCAGAAAGGCGATCCCTGCTACACACGGGACGGCACCCCGGCACGGATCAGCGCTTACAACCAGCACATAGCTCTGTTCGTGCATGAAGACGACATGGAAAAATTCCCTTCATCACTCAGAACCCAGATTCAACCCCTGCAAGAAACCTTAGCCGAACCGGCGACCTGGACAAGCCGTTGGGAACAGCAACAGCCATTAGGACGTTTCCTCGGTTAGACCGTCATCTCAACAAAGGCCGGGATAACAATTTTAAACTGACCGACGACCAAAAATTTT
>JAFLCR010000118.1 GCA_017302755.1 Alphaproteobacteria bacterium | reverse complement strand
AAATGGAAGCCGCTATCAGTGAGCTTAGAGATGGCATAAAATTAACCACGCATGGGCAAGGTTCCTGCATGTTTGACGATATAAAAGTGCGCACCAAGATTCTGTTGGGTGTCAACTCAGTGTTCATCGCCGGATGGTGCGCGAATTACGTTGCGGTGCACGGGTGGGTGCTGGATGAGAAGGATATGTTGTTCGGCCTGGGCACCCTGGCTGTTTCGGCCGTGGCCACGCATCTCATCGGCAATGCCATCGCCCAGCCGTTGATGCGCCTCACGCGCGATGTGTCGCGCATTGCGGACGGTGATTATGACATTCAGGTGTTCGGCACCAGGCGGCAGGATGAGATCGGCCGCATGGCCCGCGCCATCGAAACGCTGCGTGAAAATGCGGAACGGGTGCGCGCCATCGAGGAAGAACAGCAGAAAAAAGCAAAGCAGGCCGAAACCGACAAGCGCGGGCTGATGAAAAAAACAGCCCAGGAGCTTCAGAATGTGATGAACCAGGCGATCGAGAGCTTGCGCCATTCCTCCAAGGCCGTGGACGAGATGTCGCACACGCTGTCGCAGGTCGCCGAGGAAGGCAGCCGCCAGGCGGCGGGGCTTGCAGGCTCAAGCGATTCTTCGTCCAGCAACGTGCAGACCGTCGCCAGCGCGGCGGAGGAGCTTTCGGCTTCCATCGGGGAAATCACGCGGCAGATCGCCAAATCGGCGCAGATGACCTCGCAGGCCGTCGCCAATGCCATGCAGACGGAAAAAACCGTTGAAGCACTCGCCCAGGCGGCGCAGCAGATCGGCGACATTGTAAACATCATCAACGACATTGCCGAGCAGATCAACCTGCTGGCGCTCAACGCCACCATTGAGGCGGCGCGCGCGGGCGAGGCGGGCAAGGGCTTCGCCGTGGTGGCATCGGAAGTGAAAAACCTGGCGACGCAGACCACCAAGGCGACCGAGCGGATTGCGGCCGAAGTTTCCGGCATCCAGAAGGAAACCGGGCAGGCCGTCGGCGCGATCAAGGACATCAACAAGATCGTGACCGAGATCAACGATATTTCCACCATGATCGCGGCGGCCGTGGAAGAGCAGGGCGCGGCGACTCAGGAAATCGCCCGCAACGTGCAGAACGCGGCGGCCGGCGCGCAGCAGGTTTCCTCCGGCGTGCAGGAAGTGGCGCAGTCTTACGCCGAAACCGGCAAGACGGCGGGCAAGCTCAAGGGATCGGCGGCGGAGCTGGTGCAGCAGACGTCGCAGATCAAGCAGAGCATGGAATCGTTCATCAGCAATATTGAAGCGGCGTAGCTCGGTTCTGTTCGTTTGCGCCGCTGCGCGCCTCCGGCGCTCACATGGAACGCCGTGTGCGCACGGGCTGACGGCTCCTGGAAGTTTCCTTCTTCATTGGCTTGCAGAAGCAGCATTCAGCACGGCCCGCAGGTTGCCGTCGCGGTAATCTTCGCGCACGGGGAAGAAGATGTCCATCAACCGGCAGGAAGTGACGGCCATGCCTGAATGGCGCGCGTGTGGGGGAATGATGGCCACGCTGCCTGCCTGCATCGTATTTTTTATCCCGTCAATCGTCAGCTCGAATGTGCCTTCCAGAACCTGGGTAATCTGCTCGTGGGGATGGTTGTGCTCGGGCAGAAGCGCGCCGGGCTCAACGTTCCACAGGGAAAGCGTCAGGTTGGGCGTGTGCAGGAAACGGCCTTGAAAGCCGGAGATGACATCTTTTTTCTCCAGCGCGTCCCAGTGATGCAGGTGTGTGCTCATGAAGTCTCCATGAAAGAAAGGGTTGGCGTTATCACGCGCCTTAGGCGTAGGCGGGAGCGTTTTTCTTGACAAGAGGCGTTTCCGGCCGCATCGTAAATGTAAGATGCGCAAGCCAATGCGCGCACAACGCAATAAAGCTTGCAACAGGAGCGAGGGATTTATGTGGGAAAATCTGGCGATCTTTGCGCTTTCGGTGGTGATTTATCTGGGCGTGCGCCGCGCGTGCCGCCGGTTTGTGTCGGCGGCTTCTTCGCCTCAGGAATATTGATTCCCTAAAATTATACGCCAATCGATCCTGCGGGTAAGCCGCGGGACAACGCTATTGGGATGGTGAAAGGAACCTCCCAGAGCCGTCAGCCCGCGCGCAAGCGGCGTTCCATGTGAGCGCCGGAGGCGCGCAGCGGGAACAAACGAACAAAGAGCCGTCAGCCCGCGCGCACGCGACGTTCCATGTGAGCGCCGGAGGCGCGCAGCGGGAAGCGGCTTGTCCCGCCGTAGCTCGTAGAGCGAAGGAGGAAGCGGGCGCATACGAACAAGGAACCCATCTATGACGACGCGCAGCCCTGGCACCGTGCCGAAGAGCAGGCGGCGGCGCGGTGTGTCGCCCGCTGCCATTGCCGCGAAGCAGGAGGCGGGTGTGCGCGATACGATTATTCGCGCGCGCCAGCTGACGGTGCGGCTGCTTGATGAGCTGGAACGGTGCGAGCGGGTGCAGAAGCCGCTTTCCGAAGCGCTGTTCGGGGAAAAGGAAACCTATGTGTCGGCGCTGGTGAAATTATCGCAGACCTTGATCCGGCTCGTGGAGATCGAGCAGGGCGTGGCGAAACCTGAGAAGGACGGCGAGGGCGCGCGGGCGCTCAAGGAAGAGGATGTCGCCATCATGCGGCGCTATGTGGAAGCCGGCGAACGGGTGCGGCAGGAATAGGGTTTTTCATGACAACGTCACTCAGCCGCGTGCGGGCCGCTTACCTGCGGCTGCTGCGGACGGATTTTTCTTCTTTCGTCGCTAAATGCGTGGCCATGGTCCACCCTGGGGCGGTGTTTGCGCCGAGTTGGCATCTGGGCCATCTCGCCGCCTGGCTTGAGGCGGCGCGCAGCGGTGAGGAGGAAGCGCGCAGGCTGATCGTCACCATGCCGCCGCGAGGGCTTAAATCTCTCATCGTCAGCGTGGCGTGGCCGGCGTGGATGCTCGGCCAGGATCCGAAGGCGCGCATTCTTTGCGCGTCCTACGCGCGGGCGCTGGCGGTGAAACATTCGCTCGATTGCCGCATGATGCTGCAGTCGCCGTGGTACCGGGAGTTGTTCGGGGGAACGCTGCTTGCGTCCGACCAGAATGAGAAAGAAAAGTTCATGACGACCGCGCGCGGGTTTCGGCTCGCGACGTCGGTGGAGGGCATGGTGACGGGTGAAGGCGGTGACGTGCTGATCGTCGATGATCCGCTGACGCCGCTGCAGGCGATGTCGCCCACAGCGCGGGCGCTGGCGGTGGAATGGTTCGAGCACAGCTTTCTCTCGCGGCTCGACGACAAGCGGCGCGGCGTCGCCGTGGTGGTGATGCAGCGCCTGCATGCGGAGGATCTGGCCGGGCATCTGCTCGCGCATCGCCAGGGGTGGAAATTGCTTTCCTATCCCGCGGTCGCGGAAGCGCCAATGACCTATGTGTGGCCGGGAGGAGGCGCGCATGAGCGCGTTGTAGGCGATGTGCTGCACGCCGCGCGCGAGGACGCGGCGACGCTCGCGCGCATTCGCGCGGAGATTGGCGCGTATGCGTTCGCGGCGCAATATCAGCAGCAGCCGGTGGCGGCGGGCTCGGGAATGATCAAGCCGGAATGGCTGCGGCGGAAAGAGGCATCAGCAACCCTCATCCATCCCTCCCCCTCAAAGAAGGAGGATTCTTATGTGGTGCACCAGTCGTGGGATACGGCGTTCGCGGTGGGCGGGGCGGCGGATTACAGCGTTTGTCTCACCTTCGCGGAAGAGGAAAACGGATGGCGGTTGTTGCATGTGGCGCGCGGGAGATGGGATTTTCCCGAATTGCGCCGCCGGGTGATCGCGCTCGCGCAAGCGTGGAACCCGCAGGCGGTGCTGATCGAGGATAAGGGAAGCGGGCAGTCGCTGATTCAGGAATTGCGCAGTGCGACCAGGTTGCCGGTGGTTGCGGTCCGGCCACGGCAGGACAAGGTGACGCGGCTTGCCGCGGTGTCGCCGCTCATTGAGGCGGGGAAGCTGGCGTTGCCGCGAGGCGCGGTATGGGCGGCGGAGTTCGAGATGGAGTTGCTGGCGTTTCCGCACGGTGCGCATGACGACCAGGTGGATGCGCTTAGCCAGTATCTCACCTGGGCGCGCGATAGAAGAAAGCAAGAGGCGCGGATTCGGGAGTTGTGAATATTGTCACTGCTAGCTCTCCCACGGCTGGCGGCTAGTGCACGCTGGAAGAAGCATCCGTGGAAAGCACCGCCTGCACCGCCGGGTTCTGCGTCACCTGGGCCCAGATGTCGAAGGCGGCGTTGTTGAGCGCGTTGACATGTGGCAGCATGCGCAGCGCGCGCGCGGCCAGATGCGTGTTGCCGCTCCAGTGCTGCACCAGCTCCACGATCAGCGCGGCGGCTTCCTGACAACTCGTCTGCCAGATGCTCAGGCGGGCGATGGAGAGTGCCATTTCCGCGCGCGGCGCCGTGGGCGCGGCGGGGGAAGGGGTTTTCAGGAATTTCTCCCAGATCGACGTGGCGGAGCTGTGGCCCGCCATGCCGTGGAAGTTCGCTTCGGCGCGGCCGATGCCAGTTTCCTCTTTCCACTGATCAAGAAAGCTGTCCATGTCGCGGGCGGTGAGGAAGAGGTTGTCGGCGATGGTGTGGCAGCGGATTTCGCCGTCCACGGCCTGGCCGGCGATGGCCAGCGCCTTCAGCCGTTTCTGGCGGCGCTGCTCGGGGGTGTTGCCGTCCTCGTCGGAGGTCAGTTCGCGGGTGTCGCTTTCGCCCAGGGTTTGCACGAGCCAGGCGGCGGCGCGCACCGTGTCGACATACGCCGCGCACAGCTCGGCCATGCGCTTGCGGCCATAGGGGGCAAGCTCTTCGCGTTCGGCGCGGGCGGATTCGGATTCGGTAGGGGAGGAGAGATGGGGCATCGGTTCTGACTGGTAAGAGGCGCAACAATTCTCAATGATACGCCCTTATCCTTACCCAATGCTTTCTATTATCTTGCATTTTCTGCAAATTTCCCGAATGGCGCCAGGCGCTTGTTTTCCTAAAGAGAAGCGCTACATCTGTGGCCCGTGTTTAACCTGGTTTTAAGGCATGGCCGATAGGGTGTCTCCCTTATGAAGAACGATGCTTTCATGCCTGCCCGCTCCCCCGACAGCCCGGTTTTTGCCGAGGGGCTGCCCATGTTCCGCCAAAATGATTCGTCGCCGCAGATCAATGACGTGCTGCGCCTGCTCATGACGCTGCGCAAGAACGGCGTGACCGACGCGCGCGTGCTGGGCGCGATCGAGCAGACGCCGCGCGAGGCGTTTGTGGAGTCGACTTTTCTGCTAAGATCTTACGATGACACGGCATTGCCGATCGATTGTGGCCAAACGATCAGCCAGCCGACCGTGGTCGCCTGGATGACCTGGGCGCTCTCGGTGGGCGAGCGCATGCGGGTGCTGGAGATCGGCACCGGAAGCGGGTATCAATCAGCCGTGCTCTCGAAATTGTGCCGGATGGTGTATTCGATCGAGCGTCATGCGCCCCTGCTCAAGGAAGCGGAAGCGAGGTTCAAGCAGCTTCGCCTGACGAATATTGTCACGCGCTGCGGCGACGGGTCACGCGGGTGGCCGGAAGGCGCGCCCTTCGAGCGCATCCTGGTGACGGCTGCCGCGCCGGAAGTGCCGGCGGCGCTGCTTGACCAGCTGGCCCCGGGCGGCGTTATGGTGCTGCCGGTCGGGCGTACTGGAAGTGAGCAGATATTGCTGCGCGTGGAGAAAACGCCCGAAGGCATTCGCACGCGCCATCTGATGAACGTGAGATTCGTGCCCCTGGTGGAGGGGAAGTGAGCCTCTAGAGGTAGCCTCGGCTTTGGCCTTCTAGCAAGCCATGGAAGCTGGTGGTCAATGAAAGAGTGTTGCCGTTTGCCAGTTGAGTGAGGTCAATAAAAGGCAGGCTTTCTCTTTTTAGACCCTGCTGAATCAGCATGAGGTCGACATAGTTGTTCCGTTCATACCTCGGAAGCTCCACGTTGTGGGTAACATAATCGTTTTCGATATGCGTGGTGACGATAGGATGAAACGGGGCAAGCGCCTTTTGCAGCGCCGCGGTGCGAGCCTTGACGGCCTCGTCCAGCTTGGTCAGATCCAGCGTGAATGCTTCCGTAAAAATCGGCTTGGTGTCCCTTTCGTCGTCTTCGTCCTGGCTCATGGCAGACTCCTTGTAAGTGTGTCGTGAAAGGAGCATAGGGGAAGCTTGTGACGCTTTCGTGAAGCCGCGCATGGGAGGCATGCACAGAAAAATCCCTGTTGTCATCACGTTGTCATTTTCTTAAGGTAGGTTTCACTCATTATTGAGGGAGACGACATGGCTAAAAGCGTGACTTTAAGGGCGGTTTATCAACGTGGTACGGCGACGGGTGAAACCGTGACGCTCTTGCGCTTCGCGGATATTCAGCAAGCCAGCCATGCCCGTAACAAGCTCGCCAAGGCATTCGCCTGCCACAAGCCCCATATCGGCGCGGCGTCGGTGGTGGTGAAATCTCCGTTGAATGAACGGCTTGTGGAGCTGCTTAGCTCGTTCGCCGTCGCGGATCCGGCGCTGGAAGACGCGTTGTTCGCCTGATAGGGCCCACGGTCTTCGACGCCAATATTGCCGTAAGAAAACCGTAAACATAGCATGTTAGGCTACCCTCCTCATGAAGGAGAAGGCACTGCATGGCCACAGCCCGGGTTCCGACAATGTATCGTTACGCCATGTCCAGCCTCGTGTTTCTGGATGGGGCCGGGCATCTGAACGAACCAGTGCATGCGCGGCCGACCGTGCAGTCTAATATCTCTCCGACGGAATATGCCTACGCTGTCATGCACCCGGAATCGGAGAAGCATTACATCCGCGAGTTATGGGAACGGGCGCGGGCAAATGGGCAATACGCCGTCACCTACATGACTCAGCCGTGGCCCGAAGGAGCGACGGCGGAAACCGTTTTTGCGGAAAACCGGCAGCGCTTCCTGCATGGTGCGCGCTTCTTCCAAAACAGCTTTGCCGTGATCGAGCCGGAGATGGTGGCGATGATCGAGGTGATGCGGAATATCGTCTTCGTGATTCCGGAGGGAGGCGTTGCACAATACGACCGCGCTGGCGGGCGCGAACGCAATAGCAGTTTTATTGCCGCCGAGCGGCCCTGGGCGATGCATACGGTGGAAATCGGCGAAACGGATTACCTTGCCCTGCGCAGGCAGCTGTGGCGTTATGTGAACGCGCTGATGGACATTGAGGTGCGGCCCTTCTTCCGTTGCCTGGCCGGGCGGGAAGGCGGCGTCATGGCGTATGAGTGCTATCGGCGCGGGGAGAACGGAAAAGGCCTTCTGGTCCAGCCCAGGACGATGAGCGTCTACTCGATGGATGAGATCC
>JAFLCR010000117.1 GCA_017302755.1 Alphaproteobacteria bacterium | reverse complement strand
GGTTCGCCTTTCAGCAAAAATGATTACCTAGATCTTCTGATCTTGCTTTCCCAGGTGTTCAAGCTCATGCGGTCAAAAGGCATGCTCGAATTGGAAAGCCATATTGAAAACCCCTCCAACAGCTCCATTTTTTCTCAGCACCGCAGCTTCATGAGAAATAAGCACGCCGTGACTTTTTTCTGCGATTACTTGCGCATTCTTACCATGGGCGTGGATGATCACATGCAGGTCGAAGACCTTATGGACCAGGATTTGGAAACCCATCACAAGGAACATGAAGACATCTCGCACGCCGTGCTGATGATGGGCGATGCGATGCCCGCGCTTGGTATCGTCGCCGCGGTGCTTGGCGTAATCATCACCATGCGCTCCATCACCGAACCTCCCGAAATTCTCGGCATGCTGATCGGCTCTGCACTGGTGGGCACGTTTCTCGGCGTGCTTCTCTCTTATACCCTCGTGTCGCCTATCGGCCGCTTCATCGGCTCCTATTTTCAGGCTGAAGATAAATACCTGGAGTGCATCAAATGCGCGCTTCTATCACATATGAAAGGCAATGCTCCAGCCATCTCCATTGAATTTGCCCGCAATAACATTCCGCCTAAAGAGCGGCCGGATTTCTTCGAGGTTGAAAACGCGGTAAGCAACTCCGGCACGGGAGCCGCCGCCTGATATGAGCGCAGCTGATAAAGGCGATGTCGCCCCCATCATCATCCGCCGCATCAAGAAGCATGGCGGAAGCCACCACGGCGGTTCCTGGAAAGTGGCCTATGCCGACTTCGTGACGGCGATGATGGCGTTTTTCCTTCTGCTTTGGCTGTTAAGCTCTACCTCCAAGGCGCAAAAAGAAGCCATCGCGGAGTATTTCACCCCCACCGTCGGCATTAAGGACGAGCAGGGCATCGGCTTCAAGGGCGGGCTCACCGAATCCGATGAAGGCAAAAAGAAAGACGACCGAACCCCGGTCACCATTGTCCAAGGCGCACCGACCAAGGGACCGATCAACAAGACCAGCCAGGAATACACCGAAAGCATCGACCAGGACGAGGGCAAGGTCTTTGATCAGGCGGCGCTTTCCTTCAAGAAGCAGCTGGAGGAAGACCAGGAACTTCAGCAGTTCAAAGACAACATCATGATCGAGGAAACGCCCGAAGGGCTGCAGATCCAGATCGTGGATACCAACCGGCGCTCGATGTTCATTACCGGGCGGCCGGAGCTGTTGCCGCACGCGCGCACCATCTTGCAGAAAGTCACACAGATCGTCGAGCCGATGCCTAATAAAGTCACGGTGACCGGCCATACGGACTCCAGCAAGACGTCCACGCCTTCCTATTCCAACTGGGAACTTTCCGCCGACCGTGCGAATGCCAGCCGCCGTTTCATGCTGGAATCCGGCCTGCTACCCGAAAAAATGGCGAAGGTGGTGGGCCGCGCCGACCAGGAACTTCTCGATCCGGCGCACCCCACATCCCCCTCCAACCGCCGCATTACCATTCTGCTCATGCGCAGCGATACGATCCGTGACGATCATCCCGGGCTCGGCAATCTGCTGAATGCGCCGACCGTGCACCAGCCCAAGCCGAATCTGGAAATAGATCCGAAGAAGAAAAAAGAATCGCTGGGAGAAAAAATCCAACAGGGCGTCCCGCCGATTCTCATGCCCGGCGTGCAGCCGCCAGCTCTGCAGCCGCAGAGGCCTCAGAACCCGATGTTCATGCAGCAACCTGATCAAACCTCACGCAAGCTTACCCCTCAGCCGCGCGTGATCGTGGTTCCCGGCCAGGGAGAACCCAAACCCGGCATCAAGAACTCTCAGGATACCGGCCCCATGGAGATTCCGCATCTTCCTGCGGCGGAATAGGCGCGTCCTCGTTATTTCGGCTCCAGCCTCGCAGCGCCGTCCAGGCGGATGACTTCCCCGTTGAGCATGGGGTTCTCAATGATATGCCGCGCCAATTCAGCGAATTCCTCTGGCTTCACGAAGCGGGAAGGGAAGGGGATGCGCGCATATAGCGATTGCCGTACGTCATCGGCGAGCGATTCGATCATCGGCGTTTCCGCCGCGCCTGGGGCGATGGCCATGACCCGGATGCCGAACTCCGCCAACTCCCGCGCCGCCGGCAGGGTGAGCGACACGACGCCGCCCTTGGAGGCTGCATAGGCAGCCTGGCCGATCTGGCCGTCATAGGCTGCGATCGAGGCGGTATTGATGATCACGCCGCGCTCGCCCGTATCCGGCAGGGGAGGGATGTCCTGCATGGTTTCCGCAGCCAGGCGAAGGATGTTGAACGTGCCCGTCAGGTTGATGGAAACCGTGCGCTCGAAATGCGCTAGGTCGGCCACGCCGTCGCGGCTCAGGATGCGCTTGGGCAGCAGAATGCCCGCGCAGTTGACGATGATGCGGGCTACACCGAGCTTATCCTTCGCCTGCGCAAAGGCAGCGATGGCGCTGTCCCCCTGGGAAACATCGCAGGCGAACGCATCGCCCTGAAGGCTTTCCGCCATCTCGCGGGCGGCGTCGATATTACGGTCGAAAATCGCCAGCTTCGCGCCTTCACGCGCCAGCACCTTGGCTACGGCCGCGCCTAAGCCGCTAGCACCGCCCGTCACGATGGCCACATGTCCCTTGATCTTCATGATTTGGCGATCTCCCGGCTGATGATGATTTTCTGAATATCGCTGGTGCCTTCGTAGATACTGCACACGCGCACGTCGCGGTAGATGCGCTCCACGGGGAAATCCTGGAGATAGCCGTATCCCCCGAGTACCTGAATCGCTTGACGGCAGATCCATTCGGCGGCCTCGGAGGCAAAGAGCTTACCCATGCACGCCTCTTTCAGGCAGGGAAGGTTCTCGTCGCGCAGGGAAGCCGCGTGATGCACCATCAGCCGCGCCGCCTCAAGCCTGGTTGCCATCTCGGCCAGGCGGAAGCCAACAGCCTGATGCTCGATGAGGGACTTGCCGAAACTGCGGCGCTCTTTCGCATAGGCCAGCGCAGCCTCATACGCCGCCCGTGCCATGCCAACGGACTGGGCGCCGATGCCGATGCGCCCGCCTTCCAGGTTGGCGAGCGCAATTTTATACCCTTCGCCTTCTGCCCCTAACAAGCAATGCACGGGGATGCGCATGTTTTCAAACACGAGTTGCGCCGTATCCGACCCATTCTGCCCCATCTTGTGTTCAATGCGGGAAACAATGTAGCCCGGGGTGTCGGTGGGCACAACAAAGGCGGACATGCCTTTTTTGCCTTTTTCCGGATCGGTAACTGCGAAAACCAGTGTCAAATCAGCGTGCTTGCCGGAAGTAATAAACTGCTTGCCGCCGTTTAAAATATAATGGCCACCATCTTTTTTTGCGATCGTACGGATCGCCGCCGCATCCGAACCGGCCTGGGCCTCGGTGAGGCCGAAAGCACCGAGTTTTTCTCCGCGCGCCGACGGTTTCAGGAAACGTACCTTCAGCGCCCCATCGCCGAAACGAAGCAGCGCCGAGCAGAAGAGGGAGTTCTGCACGCTCATCACCGTAGAAAGCGCGCCGTCCGCCGCCGCGATTTCTTCAATAGCAACAGCCATGGCCAGATAACCCGCACCGCTGCCGCCCCACTCCTCGGGGACGGTCATGCCCATGAGACCAAGGCGGCCCATTTCTATCATCAAATCATGCGGGAATTCACCCTCTTGATCGCGCTTTTCGGCTCCACTGAGCACCTTGCCTTGCGCAAAATCACGCGCGGCGTCACGGATCATGTTTTGCAGCTCGTTCAACATCACCGCTCCACTGCAATCGCGGTAGCCTCGCCACCGCCTATGCAAAGGCTCGCGATACCGCGCTTCAAATTATATTTCTTCATGGCCGCCAGCAGTGTCACCACAATGCGGGCTCCCGATGCCCCAATAGGGTGACCAAGCGCGCATGCGCCTCCATGCACATTCACCTTTTCATGCGATAGGCCAAAATGCTTCATCGCCGCCATAGTCACCACGGCAAAGGCTTCATTGATCTCAAACAAATCCACCTCGCGGATATTCCATCCCACACGGTCGCAGAGCTTCTGGATTGCCCCAATGGGGGCCGTAGCAAAGGTGGCGGGCGATTGGGCGTGGCTGACATAGCCGCGAACCGTGCCGAGCACTTCCACGCCTTGAGCTTCGGCCGCCTCCCAGGACATCACCACCAGCGCCGCCGCACCATCCGAAATGGAGCTGGCATTGGCCGCCGTGATCGTGCCATTGGAAACGAAAGCGGGCTTCAGTAGAGGGATCCTGGTTTTATCGGCCTTCTCCGGCTGCTCATCCATGCGAAGCATGGCGACATCGTCTTTCTTCGATATGGCCACGGGCGTGATTTCCGCTTCAAAACTTCCGTCCTGATTCGCAATCAGCGCGCGGCGCAGAGAGGTGAGGGCGAAAGCATCCTGATCCTCACGGGTGAACCCATGCTCGCGCACGCATTCCTCAGCGAAGCTGCCCATAAGGCGGCCTTTTTCGTAAGCGTCCTCCAGCCCATCGAAGAACATGTGGTCGAGCGCCTGGCCATGCCCCATGCGCTGGCCGGCGCGCATCTTGGGAAGCAGGTAAGGAGTGCGCGTCATGCTTTCCATGCCGCCGGCTACCGCCACCTCGATGCTGCCTGCCTGAACGGCGTCGGACGCCACCATCAACGCCTTCATGCCGGAGCCGCAGACCTTGCTCACCGTAGTGCAGGGGACGGAAGGGGAGAGCCCCGCCATGATCGCCGCCTGCCGCGCCGGCGCCTGGCCCAACCCGGCGGAAAGCACGCAGCCCATATACACATCGTCCACCTTTTCCGGCGCGATGCCGGAGCGGGAGAGGGCGGCACGGATGGCGTCTGCGCCCAGCTCGGGAGCGGTAAAATCCTTGAGTATTCCCTGGAATCCGCCTATGGGGGTGCGGGCGTAGCCGGTGATAACAGGAGCGCGTTCAGTCATAAGAAAATCTCTTAGCAATCAGTATTACAACGTTTTTTATTGTCTCCATAGCTTCACATTTTCCTGCTATTTTGTCCATGTTCATAAAAAAAGAATTTTGAGATGCAGCTTTATAATCGCGAGTACTCTTTCCAAATCCTGCAACAATACCCGGAAGCCTTCCGCCGCGCGTTTGAAATCTGCTTCGGCGAAGCTTTGCCCGCTGAAATGGTCGGCACGGCGGAACTGAACGCATGGCTGCGGGAGCATGTGCAGGATAACGAAGCCTATCTTCTGCTTCAGGCCTATGTCCGGATGGCGGATTTTGAATTGAAAACCGGCATTCGCCTGGATTCCTCAGCGTTTCTGCATAACGGAGATACCAATCTTCCCGCCACGCCGGAGAGTTTGAAGGAGGCTGGCCAAGGCGAGTTGCGCACGCAATCCCGATGGATGAACGCCGCGTTCCGTTCCGATTGCCGCGATCAGCTTCGCGCCTTGTTGCTGGCAAGCCAGGAAGATCGCGAAGCCCTGATCCGCAGCCTGCCGCACCAGGAAGAAAAATGGAGCATGATCGTCGCCTTCATCGCCTATGCGCACAACGCCCCCTGGGATGAATTAATGCAGACCGAAATCGCGTATTACTACACGCAGATGGCGTCGTTTGAGCGCAGCGCCGGCAACACGGAGGTTCCGCCAGATCGCCGCATCATGACCAACACGTCGCTGCATTCGCTCAAAATGTATATCGCCGCCGACGAGCTGGAACAGATTGCGCTCAACCTGGCGGAAACTTATTTTCCGCACGACGCCGCGCTGCAGTTTCGCATCAGCGAATGCTGCCAGACATTGAAGGCCTGGTATATCTGGCACGACGCCAGCGATTACCACGGCGAGGCGATTTTCGCGCAAGTCAGCCGGACAGCCGTGGAAAATGTCATCGCCAGGCTGGAAGGCAAACCCGAAGAGCTTGCGCTGCTGAACCCAGGCGCAGCCGATCTGAATTTAAGCGTGGCCGGAAACCGGAGCCTTATCAGCAAGGACCGCGCGGTGACGGCCATGGTGATGGATGAGTATGACCGCCTGGTGAAAATCCGCGAGCATGAAATTTTCGAGGAAGGGCTCGCCGAAACGCTCGCCACCATCCGCACACGGTTCGGGCACGTCATCAAGGAAACGCATCTCGAGGAACTGGGACAAACGATCCGCAGAACCTTTCAGGATATCGAGCACGACGAAGGCATCATGCACGCGCGGCTGAAGCTCTTCGATCATCTTCAAACCACCTACGATATTCTCAATGCGAACCGCAACGGGCAAAAAAAATATTCGCCTGATGAGCGCGAAGCTTTCGACTTTGTCGACTGGCATTCATTCCAGAATGGCAGAAGCGCGTTCAAGGTGGATTATGTGATGAGGTTTTTCCTGCAGACGAGAGAGTTTGCACTTCAAAGCGGCGACCCGCTGGACTGGATTCTGGACGAAGCGACGGCGCAGCTCGTGGAGCAGCATTACCGCATCGTCATGAGGTACTTGCCGGAGAAGTTTGAAGTGGAGCCGAAATATCGCGGCAGCATTCTGGTAACCGAGAAAGATGACGATGGCCGCAACTACACGCATGCCCGGGTGTTTTCCTCATTGCTCCGGGCCGTGCTTGGAGGGCATATCCATGCAGTGGACCCGGTGGCCGAGGCAGACAATCCGCTGCGTTTTCTGGAAACATCGCCGCTGCGCGCCGGATTATCCCGCTGAAAGCGATCTCGTTTTACCCCATCTATATTTTCCATAATATATATTATACGACTAATATAGAGAAAGGTTCGGATGGCATGGGAGAGCTGAAATGAGGGTCAGGATTCTGCTAATTGTGCCCGAATTGCCTGGCTTCCGGCCCATACCGTGACTGGCAGAAGAAGGAAAAAATACGCCGCCAGCCAGCCCAGAGCCTGAGCATTTTCCTGTGATGCGGCGACACCGAAAATCACGACCGGAATGCACATTGGAAGCACGATGCCGATGCGCACCAGCGGTGCCTGTCCGTAGCCCAGCATTACCGACGCGGCGAAGCTCATCAGCGCGCATGTCGCCGCGATTCCGATCAGCAATGCCGGCATCAGCACCGGCAGAACCTGCCATGATAATCCCAGAAACATCATCCCGATTGGCACGCACAACAGCAACGGAACGCCTGTCAGCACGCACAGCAAAACCGTTCTGATGAGCACGTAAATTTCGAAGGATTGCATCTGCAGAAACAGCTGCTCCAGCATGCCGTCGCGAAGCTCCTGCTGGTACAGCGACGGCGACGCCAGAAACAAGCTCAGCAGCGCCCCCACCCAGATGACGCCCGTCCCCGCCTCCGCCGTGACGCGCCCCTGCATGGCGATGGCGAATACCGTCGCCAGCATCAGGAAGAACGCCGCGGGCATCACGATATCGCCCGCCTGCCGCCATT
>JAFLCR010000116.1 GCA_017302755.1 Alphaproteobacteria bacterium | reverse complement strand
GAGCCGCACGCGCTGCGCCTCACCCCGGAAAACGCGGAATCGCTCTTCGCGCCCTACGATCTCATCCTCGACGGCAGCGACAACCTCGCCACGCGCTACGCCGTCAACGACACCTGTGCTGCATTAGGCAAGCCGCTCATCTCCGCCGCTGTGCAGGGCTTCGAAGGCCAACTCTACGTCTTCCCTTTTCAAAACCCCGAGGATCCCTGCTACCGCTGCCTCTACCCCGACATCCCCGCCGAGGCGATGCCGGACTGCCGCACCGCCGGCGTGCTGGGCGCGCTGGCAGGCATCATGGGCAACATGCAGGCGTTGGAGGCGATCAAATGGCTCATCGGCATCAACCGCAGCCAGTTGTTTATTCGCTATAATTCTCTAACGCACCATCTGCGTGCCGCCGCGATGTCCTTCGCGCTTGGCTGTCCGTCCCATCCCGGCTATAAGAAAAGTTAAGAAAAATTCATGCGAGGGGGCATCCATGCAGGAAACCCAGCTTCAAGCTTTTAAGTTCGGCGGCGACGTCTACACCGTGCGATACCTGGAAGGCGACATGCTCAGCCTGACCAGCGCCGAGCGCCTGGAAGACGGCACGCCTGGCTACATCTCCCGGGCTGTGTTGTTCGACTCCCATGGCACGCCCGTGCGGGTGGAGGTCGTGGGCGTCCTTACGCTGGGCGAGTTCGCGGAAAAGAAAGACCATTACACTTTCGATGTCAGCGCCGAAGGGCGGCTCACGAACGGCACCCAGCGCAGCCTGCTGGAAACCTATCCCGAAGACCCGGCCGCCTGGGAAGCCGACGCCCGCCCCACGGCCACCACCACGCAGGATACCGGCGAAGCGCCTTACACGCTTGATGCCACCGAAGCCACCCAGGTGGAACGATTGCTTCGCCAATTCTCCGAAGCGCGCACCGCATTCCTAGAGCCAGCCTAAATCCATCCACATTCTCAACACTGAGGATTTTCATGAGCACAAAAATTTTACGCAGCGGCGCTTTCATCTACACGGTAGGCCATACGGAGGCCGGGCAGATCACCAGCATTCAGTTCATTGACCCCACGCAGAAAGGCGTTGAGCTTTCGCTGCATTATGACGAAGTTGGAAATCCTCGTACGCTTACCGAGAAGCGTGTAAAGGGCGATGCGGAAAGCCAAACTGAAACGCATACCCTCATCTTCAAACTCGGCGCGGATTGCACGCCTCTCGAAGTCACGACGCAAATAACGCACACGCCAGACCCCATGCTGGCCACGGCAGATTTCCACGGCAGCCCCGTGGATACGCGCGCGCCTGAAAACGGCGAAGCAACCCATGTTGAAGCGCTCCTGGCACGCTTCGCCAATATCCACGCATGGGCAGCCACCCGCATTCCGTGACGCAAGGCCACGCACAGATGCCGCTTTAGCGTTAAGATCTTGACCGCTCGCCGTCAGCGGTTAAAGTCGCTTTGACAGCTCCGAAAGGATCAATAGGGAATGCGGTGCGAAGGCAAGCCTTCAATGCCGCGGCTGTACCCGCAACTGTAAGCGGCGAGCCTCTTCGCATCATGCCACTGGGAAACCGGGAAGGCGCGGAAAAGGTGACGACCCGCAAGCCAGGAGACCTGCTGTCACGCGCCACGCATATCCGACCGGACGGGACGATCCGAGGATATGGAGCTCTTCCTACGCGGTGGCGCCGCGCCCGAAAGGCGTGGAGATACACCCCAGCGTAGGAACCCATCATGCGATTTTTTACTCTTACCTTGGCGGCAGCCCTCGCCGCCACCTCTGCTCTGGCCGCGCCTAAGAGCGATCCCATCGTCATCACCCCGAACCGCCAGGCCGTGCCGCTTTCGCAGGTGGCAAGCAGCGTCACCGTTATCAGCGAAGAGCAGATCATGCGCTCGCAACGCCAGACGGTCGGCGAGCTGCTTCGTACCGTGCCGGGCGTGGATGTCGTGCGCAGCGGCGGCGTGGGGCAGACGACCAGCGTCTTCCTTCGCGGCGCCAAATCCGAACACACGCTGGTGCTGATCGACGGCGTGCCGGTGAACGACCCCTCCGCCACCGGCAACACCTATGACTTCGCGCACCTCACCACCGACAACATCGCCCGCATCGAAGTGCTGCGAGGGCCCCAAAGCACGCTCTACGGCTCCGACGCCATCGGCGGCGTGATCCAGATCTTCACCAAGCGCGGCACGGGCAAACCGCGCGTAAGCGGCTATGTTGAAGGCGGCAGCCACACCACCGGCAAGGCGGGCGCGACCGTGAACGGCGCGAGCGGCCGCGTCGATTACAACGTCCACGCCTCGCATCTGGGCAGCCGGGGCATCTCCACCTATAGCGGCGGCAGCGAAGACGACGGCTACCGCAACACGCATTTCTCCACCAATCTCGGCTACGCGGTTACCGATAACGCGAAGCTGCGCGGCACCGCCCGCTACACTGACAGCAGCGCCGAATACGACGACTTCGGCGCCGACGCGAACAACAAGGCGCACGGCAAGCAGCTCACCCTGCGCGGCGAAGGCGAGCTGGCGCTCATGAACGGGCGCTGGAAACAGACACTCGGCGTTTCCCATCACCAGAACGACCGCAAGGACGACTCGACCTACGGCCACAGCGAGTTCAAGGGCAAGCGCACCAAGGCGGACTGGCTGCACCACCTGAACGTCCACCCCAACGATACGATTACCGTCGGCGCGGAAGCACAGCGCGAAAGCTACAACGGCGATACGAACGGCAGCAAATCGGTGAACACCGTAAGCGCGCTCGCCGAGAATCGCCTGACCATCGGCGACGCCTCGCTGCATGCCGGCGCGCGCATCGACGATCACGAAACCTTTGGCAGCAAAGCCACCTACCGCGTCGCCCCCGCCTACCACATCACGCAAACCAACACCAAGCTACGCGCCAGCTACGGGACGGGTTTCAAGGCGCCGTCGCTCTATCAGCTCTATTCGATGTTCGGCAACCGGAACCTCAACCCGGAAAAAAGCCGCGGCTACGACATCGGCGTCGACCAAGCCTTCCTCGGCGACAAGGTCAACGCCTCGCTAACCTGGTTCGACACCACCGCCACTGACCTCATTGACTACGATTTCGCCACCAACGCCTACACCAATGTCGGCAAGGCGAAGCAGCGCGGCATCGAGGCGGGCGTTACCTACGCGCCGATGAACAACGTGACGGTGGGCGCGAACTACACCTACCTCCAGGCAAAGGACGAGCAGACCGGCGAACGCCTGGTGCGCCGCCCGCGCCACAAGGCGACCGTGTTCGGCGACGTGCGCTTCCTCGAGAAAGGCTCGGCGGGCGCGGATATCGTCTATGTCGGCTCACGCGAGGATTTCGACCTTTCCTTCTCCCGCGCAAAAAACGACGCCTACACCACGGTCAATCTGCATTCCGCATGGAAATTTAACGACGCTTACGAAATCTACGGTCGCGTGGAAAACCTGTTCGACAAACGCTACGAGGACATCATCGGCTACGGCACGCCGGGCCTTTCGGTGTACGCCGGCGTAAGGACGGGTTTTTGATAGCTCCCATTCCGTCATTGCGAGGAGGCTCGCAGCAAACGCCGCTTTCACCTCCCTCCCCCTTGCGGGGGAGGGAGAAGCACGTCCGCGCGCCCATCACATGCATCGCCAAAACTGCCCGCAACAGCATCGCCGGTTTAAGCCATCGCCTCGCCTGCATCTTCTTTTCCCTCACCCTCCTCACGGTCATGCTCATGTCCCATCCAGCCGCCGCCGAGCCCCTTCGCATCGCCTCGCTCAACCTCTGCACCGACCAGCTGCTGCTGGCCATGACGCCGCGCGAAAACATCGCGGGCGTCACGTTCATGGCTGCGGACCAGCATCTTTCCTATTACGCGCGCGAAGCCGAAGGCCTGCCGGTGCTTGACGCGGACGCCGAATCCATTCTAAGCGCGAAGCCGGACATCGTGATCACCGTCACCGGCACGCGCCCGCAAACGAGCGCGATGCTGCGCAGCCTCGGCATTCCCGTGCTGGAATTCGCGCTGCCGCAGCACCTCGCCGAAATCCCCGCTTACATCCGCGCCATTGCGTCGGCCATCGGCGAACCCGAGAAAGGCACCCAGCTCGTGGCGCGCATGAAAAAACAGCTCAAGGAAGCGCAAGCGAACGCGCATGCCCGCGGCCGCCCGCTCGTCGCCGCGATCGAGGCCAATCACATCGCGCATGGCGGCGGCACGATGCTGGGCGAGCTGATCCGCCTCACCGGCGGCGACAACCTTGCCTCGCGCCTCGGCAAAAGCGGGCTGGCCACGCTCTCGCTAGAAGAGATCGTCTACCACCAGCCCGACATCCTCATCTACGGCACCTACGACGCCTCGCGGCTGGCACAGGGCGAAACCTACCTTTTCCATGAATCGCTGGAGCCGTATCACGATTCCGGCCGCGCCATCCGCCTGCCCTCGCATCTCACCTCCTGCCCCGACCACACGGCGGGCGAAGCCGCGCTGGCGCTTGCCAAGGCGCTGGATTACGCGCTGGGCACGCGGCGCTTCGCCTTGGCGCAATAGCGACGCATATGCCTCATTTTGAGACGCAATTTTAAGTTGAATTTAACTATAATTTTAAACTTATGCGTTTATTCTTGCGCTTCCTCATTCAGAAAGCGCCACCATGCCGGAACGAAGCGTACCCCCCCGCCTTCTGGTCGTCGCCACCGACGCCAACACCACCGCGCAGATCTGCGAAACGGGCGAAGCGTCCGGCTTCACCACCCTTGTCCTGAATCGCGACGATGCGCTGGCACAAACCTACGCCGAGTTCTGCCCGCACGCCATTGTGATCGATATCGCCAAACCCGGCGAGCGCGGCTTTGATGTTTTGTCTTTTCTCTACACTCAGCGCAGCGCGGCGCGCGTTATCGTGTTAAGTGGCATGCAGGATTTCTACCTCAAGATGGCCGAGCACCTTGGCACGGCCCTGGCCTTGAACATCGTGGCCGTGCTGCCCAAACCCTTTCTGGCCACAAGCCTCGAGCAAGTCCTCTCCACCACGCTGCGCACGCTTCCTTCCATCAGCCTGCGCCAGAGCGCGGGCTGATGGCCCCTGATAATTCCCTCCACCTCTGAGGGGGAGGGATACGGTGGGGGTTGATGAAACACCGCACATCCTCCACCCGCCCCCATCCCTACCTTCCCCCTCAAAGGGGGAAGGAGCCGTCTCCAATCCCGCGGCTTGACCGCGCGCTCCATTTCCCGTCATACATCAAGCGATGATGGCATTCCGCTCCACGCAGCTTTTCCTGTTGGCTTTTTTGCTCGCCGGGGTTTTCACCGCCGCGCTGCTGCTCGGCGACGTGCCGCTGACGCGCCTACTCGCTGACCCCGGCGCGGCCTCCGTCATCCTCTACGACATCCGCCTTCCCCGTGCGCTGCTGGCGGTCTGCGTCGGCGGCGGCCTCGCCATCGCGGGCGCGGCGATGCAGAGCTACCTGCGCAATCCCCTCGCCGAGCCGAGCGTGCTCGGGATTTCCGGCGGCGCGTCGCTCGCGGCCGTGATCGCCTTCTACACCGGCCTCGCCCACGCTTTCCCGCTGGCGCTGCCGCTTGCCGGCATCCTCGGCGCGGGCGCGGTGGGCTTACTTCTCATCGCCATCAATCTGCGCTTCGGCTCGTCGCTGCACCTGCTGCTCGGCGGCATCGCGATCGCGGCGCTCACCTCGGCGCTGGCGGCGCTCGCGCTCAACCTCACGCCCAATCCCTTCGCCCGCATCGAGATCGTGTTCTGGCTTATGGGCTCGCTCACCGACCGCGGCATGCAGCACCTCTTCCTGATGCTGCCTTTTTTGGCGCTGGGCTGTTTCGTGCTGCTTCGCCTTCGCCCCGCCCTCGACGCGCTGACACTTGGCGAAGACGTCGCCACCACCCTCGGCTTTTCCCTGCGCCGCCTGAACCTCCTGCTCGTGCTCGGGGTCGCGCTCACCGTCGGTTCCGGCGTGGCGGTGGCGGGCAGCATCGGCTTCATCGGGCTGATCGTGCCGCACATCGTGCGGATGATGACGGGCAGAGCCGTCAGCCCGCCGCGTACGGCGGCGTTCCATGTGAGCAGCGAAGCCACTCGTGGCGTAGCCGCGCAGCGGGAACAAACGAACAGGAGCGCCTCGCTGCTTCCCTCCCACCTCCTTCTTCCCTCCTTCCTCGGCGGCGCCATTGCGCTGCTGCTCGCCGATTTGGGCGTGCGCGCCATCCCCACTTCCGGCGAGGAATTAAAACTCGGCGTGCTCACCTCGCTGATCGGCGCGCCGTTCTTCCTCTGGCTGCTGCTCAAGGAACAACACGCAAGAGCCGTCAGCCCGCCGCGTACGGCGGCGCTCCATGTGAGCGCTGAAAGCGCGCAGCGGGAGCAACGGAAAGATTCAACGGCATGACGCTCACGCTTTCGCACCTCACCGTCAATCACCGCCTGCAGGATGTCTCCCTCACTTGCGAGCCTGGCAAAGTGACCGCCCTGCTCGGCGAAAACGGCGCCGGTAAAACGACGCTGCTGCGCGCCGCCTGCGGCCTGCTGAAGCCTGCAAGCGGTGAAATAACGCTGAACGGCGCCCCGCTTTCCTCGCTTTCATTCAACGCGCGCGCTAAAGCCATCGCTTTCCTGCCGCAACAGGCAACATGCCACTGGAACGCCAGCGTGCGCGACGTGATCGCGCTCGGCCGCCTGCCGCATGAGGGCGCGGCCCATCCCGGCCACCCCGCCGTAAGGCACGCCGCCGAGGCGGCGGATGTCATGCCGCTGCTCGAACGCGACATTCTCACCCTCTCCGCGGGCGAGCGGCAGCGCGTCTTCCTTGCCCGCGCGCTGGCGACGGAGCCGCAATTCCTGCTCGCCGACGAGCCCATCGCCTCGCTCGACCCGCGCCACCAGCTCAGCATGATGGCGCTGCTGAAACGGCAGGCGGCATCCGGCATGGGCGTGATCGTCGCCCTGCACGATCTCACCCTCGCCCTGCGCTTTTGCGCGCGCGCCGTGCTGCTTTCCAAAGGCCGCCTGCTGGCCGAAGGCACGCCGGCCGACGTGCTCACCGACAACAATCTCCGCTTCGCGTTCGGCATTGAAGCCGAACGCGGCGCCGGCAAAGATGGCCCATATATTCTTCCGAGCAAAGCAGTGTAGTGATTCGTGTGTGTTACGCCGTTGCTGCCGGGTTGAAGGCTCCCCATAATTCCCTCCCCTTCAGAGGGGGAAGGAGCAGGCTGTCATCTCGCCCATGAACCGCCATTCATAATTACAAAAATATTACGCTATTTTTTTATTATTGACTGCCGTTCAAAGTGAATATAACGATTAAACATCCTGACGACCTCAAATCGAAGGGATGCCAACTTGGGCTGCGGCGGCACGCTGCATACCACGCGGAATTTGAGAGCAGATTGCGCCGCGTTACCACTGCTAAAGAGCGGAAGGATGGCCCCCTCACGGGGCCAGCCTTCATCCGAAGCCTGAAGTAACAAAACCATTTTGCTCTCCT
>JAFLCR010000115.1 GCA_017302755.1 Alphaproteobacteria bacterium | reverse complement strand
AAAGCGCCCATCACCGGCGTAATGTAACCACCCGCCGCGAAGCCCATGGCAATAATGCTCAACACCATACCGCCGATGGCGCTTTGCAGCACGATGCGGCGCATGGCGGCGGAGATGTGAATTAATTCATCCACCTTCACCAGTGAGTTTTCCATGATGACTGCGCCTGCGGCCTCCGCCGTCACCGAACTATGCTGGCCGAAGGCAATACCCACGGTGGCCGATGCCAGCGCCGGTGCATCGTTGATGCCGTCGCCCATAAACAGCGTGGGGGCGCTGGCGGTTTCGGCACGAACGATGGCGACTTTTTGTTCCGGATTTTGTGAAGCCAAGGTTTCTTTGATGCCAAGCAGCTCGGCCAGATAGGTCACTTCGGATTCGCGGTCACCGGACACCAGCATGATTTTATTGAACTGATGCGAGGGCGCAAGATGGTGGATGAAAGACTTACCATCCGCACGCGGCGCATCACGGAAGCGGAAAGTGGCGGCGTATTGCCCGTCTTTCATGATAATGCATTCCAGCCCCGCTGCGGTTGGCGGTAGGATGGATGCCATGTCGGGCGTTTGCTGAAGCAACTTTTTGCGGTGGGTCACGCGAATTTCATGCCCACCGACCATGCCGGTAAGTCCCTGACCTGGCTTTTCGGAAACTTCGGATGCGTCAATCGCTGAAAGTTTTGCTTTTTCCGCCGCCTGCAAAATGGCATTCGCCAGCGGGTGTTTTGAGTAATGCTCAAGGCTTGCGGCCAGTTGTAGAATCTCGTTTCGTTCGATGCCCTGCACGGGGACAATCTCAGTAAGCTCCGGCTTGCCGTAGGTCAGCGTGCCGGTCTTATCGAAAATAGCAGTACGGCAGGTGGGTAGAAGCTCCAACACGGTCGGGTCTTTGATGATGATACCGCGCTTAGCCGCCATCGAAATGGCGCTGATGAGGGTAATGGGAATGGCAATCAGCAACGGGCATGGCGTTGCCACCACCAGCACCGCGAGAAAGCGGCTGACATCGCCGGTGAAATACCATGCGGCAACGGCAAACAACAAAGCAAGCGGGGCGAATACCGCGCCGATTTTATCCCCCAACCGGCGCATGGCGGGGCGCTTCTGTTCGGCTTCCTGCATCACCTCCATGATCTGCGCGTAGCGGGAATCCTGCGCCAGTTTCTCGGCGCGAATCACCAACACGGCCTCGCCGTTGATCGCACCTGAAAGCACTGCCGCACCCGGCGCTTTGGAAACCTGATACGGCTCGCCGGTGAGGTAGGACTCATCCATCGAGCCATGCCCCTCAATCACCACGCCGTCAACAGGCGCGGCCTCGTGCGGGAAGACGACAATCTCATCGCCAATGGCAATTTCTGCCAGCGGAATTTCTTCGATCTGTTCACCGTTCCTGCGGCGTGCAGTGGCAGGCATACGTTCTGCAAGCGCCAGCAATACGGAGGATGCTTTCCGCATGGCGTAGGCCTCTAATGCCTGACCTCCGGAAAGCATGATGATGATAAGCACGGCAGCGAGATATTCACCCACCCATGCCGCTGTGACCAGCGCAAGCACGGCTAACAAGTCTGCGCCGAAATCTCTATGTAATAGTTTACGCAGTATTTGCAGCACCAGCGGAACACCGCCGAGGGCAATGACAGAAAGGAGTGGAATATCTGCGGCTGCTAAGCCGAACGCAGGTGGAAGTCCTGTCCAACGCAGCGCGAAATGCACGACAATCGCGATCAGGCAAAGGGTAAGTAATGCCCAATGCCAGCGCGATGCAGACGGTAAAATTATGCGTGATTTGATCGTGGGTGTTTTCATAAAGGATACTATAGACCCATTTGCGAGAATAGATCGGGATAGTTTTTGTCGGTGATGGTGGGCGTTTGTCCCGAACTGTCCCAGAAGTGTCCCACGGCGTGATTTTCGGGGCGGTGGCGGATGGGGTGAGATTCGAACTCACGGAGGCTTGCACCTCGGCAGTTTTCAAGACTGCTGCCTTAAACCACTCGGCCACCCATCCATATCCGCGCCCGCTGCCGGGCTATTTTACGCACTCCGTTTCATCGGTTTTCAAGACCGCTGCCTTAAACCACTCGGCCACCTGTCCGCATTTCAGTATCGAGTGTTTCTAACGGTTTTGCCTGCGCCCCGCAAGGCTTGCGCTGTCATTCCCGGGCGTCGCGAAGCGATGAACCGGGAATCCAGGCGCTGAGGGTTATCTCGATGCCTGGATTCCCGGTCAAGGCTCGTTACCCATCGCTGGCGCGATGGACTCGCCTAGGCCGGGAATGACGGCTTTAAAAACACATCATCACATCGGAGGAAGTCATGGGGGATATTTGTCTGCCTGGGCTCGCGCGCACCGTTGCGCCGGGCGCGGAGCCGCTGACGCTGGCGGAGGCCAAGCTGTATCTGCGGGTCGACGGAAGCACAGAGGATACGCTTATTACCTCGCTGATCGCCAGTGTGCGGCAGGCGGCGGAGGAGTATCTCAGGCGGTCGCTCATTACGCAGAGTTGGAAGCTCTCGTTCAATGACGGCGCGCCGGGTGAGGTGGCGTTGCCGCGGGGGCCGGTGCAGTCGATCACCTCGGTGGTGCTGAAGGATCGGGATGGGGATTCGGAAACCTATTCGGCGGGGAATTACTACCTCAACGCGCGCAAGGATGCGCTCGTGTTCGACGCGGAACCTTATGCGCATCTGGTGGAGATCACCTATCAGGCGGGGTATGGCGCGGCGGCGGCGAATGTGCCGGATATGCTTAAGGCAGGGATGCTCGCGCATCTGGCCAGTTTGTATGACGGTAGGGGGGGTATTGAGTTGCCGGCGAAGACCGAGGCGCTTTATGCGCCGTTCCGCGTGCTCGGCATATAGGGGGCGGGCATGGGGAATCAGGTGTTTACGGCGGGGCGGTTGCGAGAGCGGGTGACGATCCAGCAGCCGGTGGAGACTGCCGATACGGCGGGCGGGGTGACGGTTTCGTGGAACGACGTGGCGACGGTGTGGGCGGAGGTGACGCCGCTTACCGGCACGGAGAGCGTGGTGGCGGCGAAGTTGCAGAGTGGGGTGAGCCATCGGGTGGTGGTGCGGTATCGCTCGGGGGTGACGGCGCGGCATCGGCTCAGTTTTGGGGGCAGGGTGTTCGCGGTGCAGGCGGTGTTCGATGTTGAGGAGCGGGGCGAGTTTCTCGAGTTGCTCGTGCGTGAGGGTGTGGGGTCGTAAAGCGGCACTAGCGCTTACGTTCCGCAACCCCCACCCCGGCCCACCCCCTCTGAGGGGGTGGGGGAAGTGTGGCATCTTAAAGAAAGGGAAAAGATATGGCGGGATTTAGTGCGCTCGCGGTGCAGAAGGCTCTGGTGGCGAAGCTTGCCGGGGATGCCACGCTGATGGGGCTGATTACGGCGGTGTATGATTTCGTGCCGGAGGATGCGGTGTTTCCGTATCTCACGCTGGGGGATGGCGTGGCGCGGGATTATGCGGTCAAGGATGCGAAGGGGATGGAGCATTTGCTTGATCTGCATTTTTGGAGCAGAGGGCGTGGGCGGAAGGCGTTGCTGGATATTGCGGAGCGGGTTTATGCGCTGCTGCATGAGGGGACGATGACGGTTACCGGGCATGCGCTCATCAATATGCGCGTGGAGGCGGTGGAGACCGAGCTGATGGCGGATGGGATCGTCTGGCATGGGCGCATGCGGGTACGTGTGGTGGTGATGTAAAAAAACATGATGGCGGTGAAAGGAACTTCCAGAGCCGTCAGCCCGCCGCGTACGGCGGCGCTCCATGTGAGCATCCACGCATGAGCGTGGCGCGGAGCGGGAGCAAACGAACAAGGAGAAGGTCATGACGGCGCAAAAAGGATCATTGGTATTGCTGAAAATAGGCGATGGCGGGGCGCCAGAGCAGTTCACGACGGTGGGTGGACTCAGGGTGAACCGGTTCGAGGTGAGGAATGCACCGGTGGATGCGAGCAATCGGGATAGCGGGCGGTGGCAGTCCTTGCTGGCGGGGACGGGGAATAGCCGTGTGACGCTTGAAGGCAGCGGCGTGTTCACGGATAGCGCGACGGAGAAAACATTACGCATTCAGGCGTTCAATCATACGCAGAAAAACTATCGCATGACGTTTGGGAACGGTGACGCTCTGGAAGGACCGTTCGTGGTTTCCGCTTATGCGCGGGAAGGCGATGTGGATGGGGAGGAAAGGTACGCTCTTACCCTTGAAAGTTCCGGGAGCGTAACCTTCGCACCTGCATCATAAGATTTTGCATAGCTGTCATATTACTTTCACATAGCCGGGATATGGCTGGGCTGTAACCAGTCATGGAGCCGTATGCTGGATATCAATATAGACTATGCGCCACCCGCCATCGAGCAGGTGCAGCCGTATCAGGGGACTTCATTGCTTTACCCGCGCACGCAAGCCGCGGACGGAGGCGTTTCCGAAAAGATTTCCACGATGCGCGGAAGGCTGGCGACTAAAAAAGCCAGGGCGCAGGCGCTGTTCGGCAATCTCGAGGCTAGTCTGGCCGAATTGCCGTAAAGCACCGCGTTGACGCGTGCTAGGCGCGCCGTTAGGTTCGTGGGACGATTCCCGCGAAGGAGATGCCCATGAAACGCCTGTTTATCGCCGCCTGCTCACTGCTATCCATTCTTTCGGCCGGCGCGCTTGCCCAGGAGGCTTCGGAAGCGGAGCTCAGGGCAAAGCTGCTAGACCAGAACGCCAAGGGCGCGGAGCGGATGGACGCTGCCTATAAGCTCTCCAAGCAGCAGACACTTTCCGACGAAACCGTGGCAGCGCTGATCTCGGTGGTGCAGGACCGCAGCGATCCCAAAGCCATGCAGTTTGTCCGCCAGAACGCGGTGGATGCGCTGCGCCGTCACCCCAAGGAGGGGAAAAAGGCGTTGCCGGCGCTGCTTGACGTGCTCGGCAAGGATACGGATAAAGAGATGGGTTATCTGCGCTACCGTACGCTGCTGGCGCTGATCGATATCGCGCCGGAGGATGATGCGTCTTACGCCGCGTTCCTGCAGGCGGTAGATGATAGCGAATCCGCCCCGCGGCAGATCGGTGTGAGGGGGCTTGCCCTTGCGCCGCAGAGAGTGAAAGAGTTTCTGCCCAAGCTCAAGGCTCGCGCGACGGATGAAAATGCCCAGGTGCGCGCAGAAGCCGCCAAGACGCTCGAAGAGCTTTGCGTGAAAGGTAAAGCCGATGAGGTGGTGACGCTGCTGCCGGAAATCGTGGCGCTGTTAGATGATAAGGAAAACTCTGTTGCTGGGGCGGCAACCTACGTGGTGCGCGGATTGGCGGAGCGTGGCAAGGATGTGAGCTCCGCGCTGCCGGGGCTGGCGAAACTGCTGGAACATGAAAACGGATTGCCGCGCAAAGGGGCGATCCGCGCGATTGGCGTCATTGGCCCGAAAGCTGCGCCGCTGGTGCCGAAGCTCGTGGCGCTGCTTGAGCATAAGGATTATTTCGTGCGCTCCTCGGCCATCAGTGCGCTTAGAAAGATAGGCACGCCGGAGGCGGTCGAGGCGGTGAAGAACGCGAAAGCGAAGCAGCCCGCCGAATAAGTAAAATCACAGAAGCAGAGAAAGGCATGGAGCGATCCATGCCTTTTTTTATGGGAGGGGATATGGCGTTTGTGGAAGTGCGGTTTCCGGCGGATATTTCTTATGGCTCGTCCGGCGGGCCGGGGTATGCGACTGACATCGTCGAAACCGTGGCGGGGCACGAGCAACGCAACGCAAACTGGGCGGCGGCGCGGGCACGCTATAACGTCGCGCATGGCGTGCGCACGCAGGAGCAACTTGACGAATTGATCGCGTTTTTCCGGGCCAGGAGAGGCAGGGCGCACGGATTTCGCTTCAAGGACTGGACGGATTTCAAAGGAATTGCGCAGCTGATAGGCACGGGAAACGGAAGTCAGACAGCGTTCCAGCTGGTGAAGGTTTATACGAGCGGCGGCGAAACGGAGACACGTGTGATCGCCAAGCCGGTCGCAGGAACACTTGCCGTTTATAAGGACGGCGTGTTGCAGGGAGACGGCTACAGCGTGAATACGGTGACAGGGATCATTACGTTCTCTGTTGCGCCGGCGAACGGAGTCGCGGTCAGCGCGGATTTCGAATTTGATGTGCCGGTGCGGTTCGACACCGACCGGCTCTCTGCTTCGCTCGAAGCTTACGGTGTGCATGCGTGGAGCGATATTCCACTGGTGGAGTTAAGGACGTAGGTATTGCGTGGACAAAGTGCTTTCTGCTACGATTTGCCAAGGTTTGGAGGGAAGGCATGAGCGTGGTGGTGCTGGATCAGGAACGCATTCGCAAGAAGGAAGAGATGCTGCAGGATGTCTGCGGCCTGCCGTTTCGCTATGTCGGCAGCTTCACTCAGGACAAGGTGTTCGTGTTGCAAAGCGCCAGCGAATATTTCGCGCGTATCATTGTGACGGAGCTTAACCGCGCGATTGAGGAGCCGCAGAACCGTGCATTTGTGCAGGGCGTGGAGACGGTACGCGGAGAGGATCGGATCAGCTATCATTTCAAGCGCTGGAATGTGCGTTTGCCGTTGATGGCGGTGCACGACGAATTTCTTGATGCGGTTTCCCGCAATGATTTTCTCTGCGGCGAACTGGCGGGATTATTCCAGGGATTGCGCGAACGTTATTACGACGTGGTGACGGCGGTGGCGAATGCCGCGTCATGCCAGCGCACCTATGAGCAAGATCTGCTGCGGCTCGTCGAGGAGCGCGAGGCGCAGGCGAAGGTGGGATAAGTTCCTCCTATCAATCACTATCAGGCAGGTATTCCATGAAAGCGATCAGTGCTGGGCTCGCCGCGCATCTTGCCGGTGAGGTGACGACGCTTGCCACGTGCTGGAAGCTGACGCCGCGCGTGGGAAGCGCCCTGGGCTTCACGGATCATGACCGCGATCTCGTGATTTCCGGGGTGACCTATAAGGCGGCGACAGGATTTACGCCGACCGCCGTGCTCTCGCGCGCGGAGCTGGCCGTGGACAGTCTCGATCTCGAAGGCATGCTCGATGCGGCGGCCATCACCGAGGCGGACGTGCTCGCCGGGAAATACGATTATGCGGAAATCTGCATTTTCATGGTCAACTATGCCGATCTTTCCCAGGGCATTCTGTATTTGCGGCAGGGATGGCTCGGCGAGGTGCGGATGAGCGGGGCGCATTTCGTCGCCGAGCTGCGCGGGCTGGCGCAGAGATTGCAGCAGACGATCGGCGAGGTGTTCAGTCCGGGATGCAGAGCAAGCTTCGGCGATGCGCGGTGCAAGATAAATCCCGCCGGATTTACCTTTGCAGGAACGGTTATTTCCGCCGTCAGCAGGCTGGTGTTCACCGACAGCGGGCGCACCCAGGCTTCAGGGTATTTCAATCAGGGAAAGATCACCTTCACTTCCGGGGCGAATAACGGGCTATCCATGGAGATCAAAGCGTATAACACGGCAAAGGAGTTTACGCTGGCGTTGCCGATGCCGGGCGCAATCTTGCCGGGAGATACGTATAGCGCGGTTGCTGGGTGCGATAAGGCGTTT
>JAFLCR010000114.1 GCA_017302755.1 Alphaproteobacteria bacterium | reverse complement strand
AGCCACCTGGTAGAAGTTCAACCCGCCGTTGGCATACACCGCAACATGGTTGCCGCGGCCAACACGCGCCGGGGGCATGAAGCTTGCAACCGGAGCCGCAGCAGCAGTCGTCGCCGGAGCGTTGGTGCCGGTGAAGTTGCCTTCCACGAGGTTGGCGAAGGTCATGTCGTTCCAGAACAGGTTAACTTCACCATCCGCGACCATCGCACCGGCAGCGCTACCCTCAATCAAGCCGTTGGCATCGCCTTCACCCGCGTTGCCCGTGCGGGCCGCCAGGCCGAAATTCGCCGCCGCCACGTTGCTGATGTCACCAGGCATGGCATTAAAGCGCGTACGGAAAGTGTTGAGCGCAGAATTGTATTTCTCAATCTGCCCCACCGTGGCACGCACCTCGGCAGCCTTGATCAGATCCTGACCCACCAGCACACCGCCGACAATCAGGCCGATGATCACCAGCACAATCGATAGTTCAACCAGCGTAAAGCCTTGTTCCGAAGAACGGGGGTGAAGATGGGAAGACATAAACAATCCTTTCTGTGGTGGCGGCCGTTTCCAGCTTCTTAGTTAAAGCGGAAGCGCAGCATGCAGAGCGGCGCCTCGTTCAGCGTGTTGTAAACGTTGGGGGTCGGCGTCGTGTTGTTGCAGAACGCCGCCGCCGCACCGCCCGCGCCAGCCGTCGCCGCCGCGTTCATTACCGCGCCGCCGCGAGACTGCGCCACACCGGTCGTCGGCAGGCCGTCGTCGATCTTGTTGTCCATATTGAACGCTTCCGTCGGCGTCAGGTTCGCGGTCATGGTGTACACACCCGCCGCAATGCCCGTCACGCCAGCCACCTGGTAGAAGTTCAACCCACCGTTGGCATACACCGCAATATGGTTGCCGCGGCCAACACGCGCCGGGGGCATGAAGCTTGCAACCGGAGCCGCAGCAGCAGTCGTCGCCGGAGCGTTGGTGCCGGTGAAGTTGCCTTCCACGAGGTTGGCGAAAGTGAGATCGTTCCAGAATAGGTTGATCTCGCCGTCCGCAACCATTGCGCCGGCGGCGCTGCCTTCGATCAGGCCGTTGGCGTCGCCTTCACCCGCGTTGCCCGTGCGGGCCGCCAGGCCGAAATTCGTCGCCGCCACGTTGCTGATGTCGCCGGGCATGGCATTGAATCGCGTGCGGAACGTGTTGAGCGCAGAATTGTATTTTTCGACCTGCCCCACCGTGGCACGCACCTCGGCAGCCTTGATCAGATCTTGCCCAACCAGCACACCGCCGACAATCAGGCCGATGATCACCAGCACAATCGATAGTTCAACCAGTGTAAAACCTTGCTCCGAAGAACGGGGCGAGCATTGAGTGCGCGTAGACATAATAAACCTCCAACATGGGCGTTATGGGCCTAGATTACGGAATTCCGCCCGGCTGGAGCCATGAAAAACACTACTCATTTCGTAAATGGCCCAGGCTAAGAATCGAATCTGCCTATCTTTTCTCAGAGTGCCGCCAAAAGCTTTAGAAAGGATGAAAAATACCCTAACAGAATCTTACCTCACGCAATGCGCGCTATCATTCCGGTAGTACTTTGCCCCTCGGTCAGCGGAACCAGTTCCACCTTGCCGCCGCGTCGCTGCACGAAATCAGCTCCAACCACTTGATCTACCCGGTAATCCGCGCCTTTTACCAATACATCCGGCTCCAAAAGCTGGATCAATTCCAAGGGTGTATCTTCGCGAAACAGCACCACGGCGTCCACCGCCTCCAGCGAGGCAAGCACCAGGGCACGGGCCATTTCCTGCTGCACGGGGCGGGATTCACCCTTCAGGCGTTTCACCGAAGCATCCGTATTCAGCCCCACCACCAACCGATCACACAACGACTTAGCCTGCCGGAGCAGAGAAACATGGCCTGGATGGAGAAGGTCAAAACAACCGTTGGTGAAACCGATTTTTTTCCCTTGCCTGCGCCACTGAGCCACACGCTCTGCCGCTTCTTTCTGACTCAGAATTTTGGCTTCGCCGGAAAGCATATCCCCGGTATGGAGCGCCGTTTTAAGGTCTGTGCGGCGGACAACGGCCGTACCGACCTTGCCCACCACAATGCCCGCCGCCTCATTGGCCAGATGGCACGCATCCTCCAGCGGAATTCCGGCAGCCAGTGAAACGGCAAGCACCGCCGCCACCGTATCCCCTGCCCCGGAAACGTCAAAAACCTCACGCGCCCTTGCCGGGAGATCAAGGCTTGCGCCATTCTCGCGCACCAGCGTTGCCCCCTCCGCACCGCGAGTGACAAGCATATGACCTATATGGTGTTTTTTCATGAGCGCTTTGGCTGCTTCCAGCCAGTTTCCACCAATATCCTCCACCCCCGAAGCCAGCGCCAGTTCGCGGAGGTTGGGGGTCATTATATAGGCTCCCGCATAGAAGGAGAAATCGCGGGATTTGGGATCCACCACGATAGGTTTGCCCTGACGCTTGGATTCCTGGATCAGCCCTTGCGCCAGTTCGCGACTCACCACGCCCTTGGCATAGTCCGAGAGCACCGCCGCCTGGCAGGTGGCCAAGGATTCGGGAAACCATTTGAGCAGCTTATCAAGCGTGGCCACGGAGGGCGCGCGCAACACTTCGCAATCGGCGCGCATCACATGCTGGAACCCGGCGATATAGCGCGTCTTGCGGGTCGTCACCCGTCCTTTTTCGATGCAGAGCTGGGCCTCAATGCCCTCTTCCTGGCCAAGCATCGCAACCAGTTTCTTGCCCGCCTCGTCATCGCCTGCCACGGAGAAGAACACCGTCTGCGCGCCCAGCGCCGTGATGTTGCGCGCCACGTTGCCCGCGCCGCCGAGCATTTGCGTTTCACGCTCTACTTGCAGCACCGGCACCGGCGCCTCGGGAGAGATGCGCTTCACGCTTCCCTGCACAAAGGCGTCGAGCATCACGTCACCCACGCACAGCACCCGGCCTTGGGCCAGGTCGTCGATCCGGCCTGGCAGGTCTGGGGTCATGATTCGGCGGCGTTCTTTTCTTCCTGAACTGGGCGGGAGATGCGCGCCTTGGCCACGATGCGGTCCAGATCCACCTGCGTGCACAGGCCGAGCAGCACCGGATCGCGCGGGCGGATGTTGGGGCTGTTCCAATGGGTGCGCCCGCGCACGGCATTGATGGTATTCTTGGTCGTACCGATCAGTTTCACGACCTGCGCGTCGCTGACTTCGGGGTGGTATTTGAGCAGCCAGGCAATCGCGTCCGGCTTGTCCTGGCGGCGGGCGACGGGGGTGTACTTCCCTCCCTTGCCACGCTTGGCCGGGGGGGTGTTGGGCACGGCGGTGGAAAGCAGCTTCAGCTTGCGGGAAGGATCGGCTTCGCAGGCCTCGATGTCCTCGCGGGAAAGCTGGCGCGTGGCGACCGGATCCTGGCCGATGATGCCCACCGCGACTTCGCCATCGGCAATGCCCTGCACCTCAAGCGGATGCATGCCGCAGAATTCCGCGATCTGGTCGAAATCGAGCTTGGTGTTTTCCACCAGCCAGACGGCAGTGGCTTTGGGCATAAGGGGTAACGGCATGACGACTCCTGAGAAACGCAGCCCGAAAGGGCTTGTGATTGGGGGTTTTTTAGAGGGTTAGCACCGTTTTGCCAACCACCAAATTGGCTTTCATGGCCGAAAGCGCCTTCTCCACCTCCGTAAACTTGTGGATTTCATGTAAAATAGGGCAGATCCGGCCCGAATCAAGAGCAGGCCAAAGCTCCGCAAGAATGGCATCCCGAATAGCTTTTTTTTCCGAAACCGAGCGGCTGCGCAGAGTAGAGCCCCGCCAGGTAAGACGCTTCATGAGAAGCGCCCCCAGAGGCACGGTGCTCTCCGCGCCGCCTAGCAGAGCGATCTGGATGATCCGTCCCCCGGGCGCGGCAGCCTTGAAATTGCGCCCCGCATACGCGCCGCCCACCATGTCGAGAATCACGTCCGCGCCTTTGCCGCCCGTCGCCTGCTTGATCCCATCCACAAAATCTTCTGACGGCTCCAGAAAGACCCCATCCGCGCCCAGCTTGAGGCAAAGGGCGCATTTCTCTTCTTGCCTCGCGGTGACATAAACCTTCGCGCCCCGCCATTTCCCAAGCTGTACCGCCATAGTGCCGATACCGCTGCCCCCTCCGTGGACAAGCAAGGTTTCACCTGGTTGAAGCGCCGCCTCCATGATCAGCGTCTGCCAGCAAGTAAACAATGCCTCCGGAAGGGCCGCCGCCTCGTGCATGCTGTAGGATTGCGGAACCGGAAGCAATTGTTCCTGGGGCGCAACGGCATATTCCGCATACCCCCCGCCGCCCAGAAGGGCGCACACGGCATCGCCTGGCTTCCAAGCCGTCATGCCACTGCCTATAGCCTCAACAAAGCCTGATATTTCCAGACCAGGAACATTTTTCAAGGCTTCCTGTATGGTTTCCGGAGCCGGGTATTTTCCTTCTATCTGCAGAAGATCCGCCCGGTTGATCCCTGCCGCTTCCACCCGGATGAGCACTTCACCACCCGCTGGTATTGGCGTGGCAATCTCGCACGCCTTCAGATGCCCCCCATCGGCGCACCATGCTTTCACGGTGTCAGCACCATGCCTTCTTTGGCAACCACGGCCGTCGGGGAAAGCGTAGCCAACTCGCCCGCCACCCCATCCATAAAGGCGTCATTGTGACTTGGTTCGTGGTGGAACACGACAAAGCGCTTCACCCCGGCCGCCTTGGCGAGCCGCGCGCCTTCCTGCCAGGTTGAGTGGCCCCAGCCGACATAGTTGGGAAACTCATCGTCTGTATACGTGCTGTCGTAGATGAAGATGTCGCAACCCTCAATCAACTCCAGCACATTTTTATCCGGCTTTCCGGGCACGTGCTCAGTATCGGTCACATAGCACACCGATTTGCCGCCATATTCCACGCGATAGCCGGTCGCGCCATTCGGGTGATTGAGCAGGGCGGTCTTGACCTTTACCTCCGGCACCGGTTCGATCACCGGACCGCCGGGACGAAAATCGACAAATTCCATCCACGCCGCCAGAATACCCACGGAAACCGGGAAAAATGGCTGCTCCATCATCCGCGATAAGACCTCACGGATATTGCTGTTGGGAAATAAATGCCCCGCCCAGATCTTGATCGTGTTGCCCTTGCCGTAGGCAGGCTTGAAAAAAGGAAAGCCGCTGATGTGGTCGAGATGCGTGTGGCTTAAGAACACGTTGAGCTTCTGATCGCCGCCCATGGTGAGTGTATCGCCGAGATTCTTCATACCGGTTCCGGCATCAAAAATCAGCACATGCGGGCCGCAACGCATTTCCACGCAGGACGTATTGCCGCCATAACGCAGCATGTCCGCGCCCGGGCAGGCGACGCTTCCCCGCACACCCCAGAACCGGACAGTAAACGGCAGATCGGTCATGTTTTTCCTAATACGAACAGCCTTCTTTATAGGGGAGAGCCGTTAAGGAAAACATAAAAAAGGGCGGACGAAAAACCCGTCCGCCCTCATGATTCTTCAGGAGCTTAGCGCGAATGCTCCTCGCAGTGCTTGCAGGGTTGCTTCTTGCCCTGATGCAAGGGGCACGTACCATCCTTGCAGCAGGTATGGGTGCCGCTCTTGCAGCATGGCATATCGCAACAGCGCGGCGCACCCGTGCTCGCACAAGCCGCAAGCAAGCCCAAGGCCACAATGGCCATCAGATTTTTAAAAGAAGGCATAAAAATACTCCTATATTTGAAAATGAATGAAATCTTTAAGAACAATTTATTCATTTCGGCGGAGGATCCTGGCCTTCCACAACATAAGAGGCAAAACCTGCTGTCATCGGCACATAACGGATACTTTCCGGCTGAAGAATCCGCCACGCCGCTGGATAAGCAGATACCGTCACGTGGCTAGCACAAGCCTGACAGGCAAAACTGCCGCAGCACGATTTGCTCTGCTTTTCCATGGGCACCGGCGCTTCTGCCTCATGACAGGGAAAGACAATCTCAGCCGCCGGTTTGGCAGGCATCATCATCGGACACGGAAGAGCCATGCCGCTTACGGGTAAAAGCGCCACTAAAGTCATCAGCGCACATGCCAGCAATGGACGAAACCATTTCATGGAATGGATCATACCATAAAATGGTAAAAAAGGAGATTTAGACCGGGGGAAGATTGCAGGTGCCGCAATCCGGCGACATCCAGCAGGAATGCCCGGCGGCGTCGCCCTCATGCTTGCCGAACATCTTGCCTTGCTGGCAGGGCTGACCCGCTGTCAGCGCCTTGTTTTCCGCCGCCACGGCCACTGCGGCCAGGAGCAGCAGCGCACTGCACGCCGCGACAAACGAAAAGGTCAAACGATGAGGCATGGGTAAAGAAGAATACGCTTTTGACGTCAAAAAAACGTTAAATCCAATAACACGTGAATCCTGCAATTGCAAGACCCTGATGAAGCGTTACTTCTTGGGAGCCTTTTTCGCGGGCTTGGCCTCGGCGTCCGCTTTCTTCTCCGCCTTGGGAGCTTCCGCTTTCTTTTCGGGCTCTTTTTTCGCTTCGCCACCACTTAACGCGGCGAATTTCTTGGAGAATTTCTCCATCTGGCCGGTTTTGCGCAGGGAAACGCCGCCGACCCATGCCGGGTGGGACTTGGAATCCACATCCAGTTTCATCACTTCACCAGCCTTGCCCCAGGTGGAGCGGGTGGTGAACTTGGACCCGTCGGTCATGACCACGGTAATGTCGTGGTAATCGGGGTGGATTCCTTCTTTCATGGCAGCCTCGCCTCAATAAAAAACGCTCAGAGGCGGCTAATTAGAGGAAATCCGAATAAAAGGCAAGCATGTTAAGACTTAACCCTTCCAGGCATGGTTCAGCGGGCCGTGGCCCTTGCCAAAACCAGGCGCCAATAGCATGGCCTGACGAAGATATATTCTTGCTTTTTCTACAGATTCCACCAATGATTTGCCGCGCGCCAGCCCGCAGGCGATGGCGGAGGCCAGGGTGCAGCCCGTACCATGGGTGTGGCGGGTCATGAGGCGGGTGTCGGTGAAGCGCTTCTCGCCTTCGGGCATCAGCAGCAGATCGCAAACGATGCTGCCGTCCAGATGCCCGCCCTTGAGCAGCACCGCGCGCGCGCCAAGCGCCAGGATGCGCTGCGCCGCCTCGCGCATCTGCTCCGGCGTGCGGATGGTCATGCCGGAAAGAATCTGAGCCTCAGGAATATTGGGCGTTACCACCGTGGCGAGCGGCAGCAGACGCGCCACCAACAGCTCCACGGCCTCCGGCTCCAGCAGCGCCGCGCCACCCTTGGCCACCATGACCGGGTCCAGCACCAGCGGCACTCCGGGCGCTTTCTCGACCAGCACTTCAGCCAGCGTCGCAATCATCTCGCGCCGGGCCAGCATGCCGGTCTTGATGGCGTCGGCGCCGATATCGTCCAACACCAACTCCATCTGCTGGCGGACAAACTCCTCCGGCACGTTGAAAATGCCTTGCACGCCCTGCGTGTTCTGGGCGGTGAGCGCGGTGATCGCCGTAGCCGCATAGCCGCCGAGGGCGGTGATGGTTTTGATATCGGCCTGAATGCCCGCGCCGCCGCCTGAATCCGATCCGGCAACCACGAGCACCCGGCCGCGGGTGACGGTCAGCTCATTCATGACGGAAGGGCTGGGTTTCGAGGAAG
>JAFLCR010000113.1 GCA_017302755.1 Alphaproteobacteria bacterium | reverse complement strand
GATGATGCCGCCTGCCACCGCGCCGATCGACGCGCCTTCAGGCGCCTTGGTGCTGATATCGGGGTTGAGCGTGCTCTTGGGCGCTTTGGCGTTCTTGTCGAAGAAGCGCGTCCGCGCGGCGTCGGACATGATAAGGCCGATATTGCTTTCCGTGATGCCGATCCGTCGTAGCGCCTGCACGGCGTTCTCGGCGTCGGCAAGCGAATCGAAACTGGCGATGATGGTGTTCATGATGGAATCTCCGTAGGGATGGTTGTACCTTCCTCATAGGAAGCCTGGCGCCATAAAAAATCGATTCCCGGGGCAGGGGCGGGTATAAAGGGAGAATAGAGGAGAAGGCGATGCGACTATTCCGGATAGGCATAATCTACGCTGCGGCGGCATTAAGCATGGCAGGCGCACCGGGCGCGCAGGAGGATTGGCGCAACCTTAACCACGTGCTGACCCTGCGCGGCGTGCCGGCGGTCAACATCGACTGGATCACGGTCGACAGGCGTTGCGGCGGCGAAAAGGGCGATGTCGAAGCCTATAACCGCTGCCGCTACGGGCAGATCATGGAGCAGAAGGGATTTGAGGGCGACCGGCGGCGCTGCCGCAACGAAGCGTCCGTGCATTACCCGGATACGCTCGCCCTCATGAGCCATGATCGCGCCTATGATGTCTATGATGCCCATGGCAGGCGCGTGCGCACCGTGGTGGAACGCGAGCCGCCGATTTCGTATCGGCGCCTGCAGGATCTGCGCGAGAGCTATCAGGTGGAATGCATGCACGGCACGGGCTGGAAAAGCCATCGGGACTGGACGGTGGGGAAGAAGTAGCGGCCGCAAGCTCCCTCGCAATGACGGGAGTTATTTCTCCAGCGCCTTCTCCAGCACCTTGAGGCTTTTGTAATCCGTCATGTCCATCTGGATCGGAGTGACGGTGATGTAGCCTTCGCGGATATGGGCGATGTCGTTGTCCTTTTGCGCTTCGTCGAGTTCGCGGTCGGCGCCGATCCAGAAATAGGGGCGGCCTTTGGGATCGGTGCGCTCGATAAGTTTTTCGCCGATTTTGCGGCAGCCGTGGCTCGCGGCGCGCACGCCTTTCACTTCCGTGGAAACGATCGGTGGGAAGTTGATGTTGATCAGCGTGCCCGCTGGCCAGCCGGTTTTCACCAGCGTTCGGATGACGGCGGGGGCATGCTCGAGCGCGGTTGTCCAGTGCACGCGGTCGCCGAGATAGCATTGGCTCATGGCGATGGAGGGGATGTCGAGCAGCGTGCCCTCCATCGCGGCGGCGATGGTGCCGGAATAGGTGACGTCCTCCGCCAGGTTGCCGCCGCGGTTGACGCCGGAGAGGATCAGGTCGATCGGCTTCTTTTTGGGGATGATGTAGCGCGCGGCGAAGAGGGCGCAGTCGGTCGGGGTGCCGGAGACGGCGTATTTCTTGGCAGAAATTTTCCGCGCGCGGAAAGGGCGGTGCAGGGTAAGGGAGTGGCCCGCGCCGCTCTGCTCGGTTTCGGGGGCGACGATCCAGACGTCCTTGGAGAGGGATTTGGCGATTTTCTCCAGTATTTTCAAGCCGTCGGCGTGGATGCCGTCATCGTTGGTGACGAGGATGCGGAGCTGGGAAAGCGGTTTATCGGCGGGGTTGACGAAGGCGAGAGGCATGGAAAAGATTGAAAAAATTAGTTTAAGCCAGATGTGGCGTATCTCGGCGCGCTTCGCAAGGCGGAAGTCATACGGGCGTCATAAAACAGGCTTATAAGACGCAAAAAAGAGGTGGATATGACTGAGGTAAACGCCATTGGCGTTCAAGTGTTTGACGTGTTGCAGGAAGCGATGTTCGGCATCTATATGCGGCCGCTTGCGGGGTTGTTCGCAGAAGAGCATCGCGGCATAAAGGTCGTCGCGGGCAAGGATGGGCGCGTGGGCGCCTGGGTCGGTGGAGGGAAGCCTTTCGCTGATGCGCTGGCGGAAGCGTATTATCTCGTTTTCGACAATGTTTCCCAGGGAAACGGCACGATGGAGCAGTGGATGACGGCCTTTAGCGAGGCAGTGCATACCCTCGCGGAAGGCCAGGCGGAAGGCTATCAAAGCCCGCGCCAAGTGGCGCTGGCTAAGGCAGTTGGCCAGGCGCTCGACGCGTTGGCACGTTCGGGAATGCCTCCTATTTCCTTCCTTTCTGAAAACCCTGATTTGGTGAACGCGTATTTTACCGATCCCCAGCTTCCGGCCAAGCCGCAGCTGAGGTGAGTGCTTAAGGGGGGCCGTGTGGTTTGTGAAGCTGGCGGACGGTAACAGTTTTGTCATCTGAGCGGTGTAGATTAGGGGCATCAATAATAATATCCCAGGAGGCTGAAATGGATGCGGTGCTGGCAGGAATATTCGAGGCGTATAGAACATTCGATGCTGCGGTGACGGGCAAGTCTTTTGATCTCATGACTGAATCCCGCAAGCCAGATCCACTGATACGCAGGCAGTCGTTGGCGGATGCGTTGAAGGCCGCCTACGAGAAGGTGCATGGAGATGATGGCGGTTTTGGCGCCCAAACGCTTGAGGATATTCTCTACCAGGTAAGCGTGGGGGGCGTCAGGGGTTATCAGGATGCGGATTGCATGAAGCTCGCGGAGGCGGCCCTGAATGCGTTGGATATGGCAAAAGAGGCAGGGAATGTGATTGGATACCTCACTGAAAATCCTGCTCTTATCAATGCTCAATATCAGGCCGGCGGTGGCCGGCGGCAGGATCCTAGCTGAGCTCGCGGCTAACTCGACAGGGCTTGCCAATCTCATAAGCGGCTTGTAGCGTGCGGCTTCCTTTATTTGTGAAGTCGTTATGCATGATCTGAAATTCATCCGAGAGAATCCCGAAGCGTTTGATGGCGGGCTAGCCAAGCGTGGCGTGGCGCCGGTGACGGCGGAGATCACCCGCCTTGACGCAGTGCGGCGCGAGCGCATTACGGAGGCGCAAGGCTTGCAGCAGCGGCGCAACGCGCTTGCCAAGGAGATCGGGCAGAAGAAAGCCAAGGGCGAAAGCGCGGACGAGCTGATGGAAGAAGCCAAGCGCAACAATGCGCGGCTCGCGGAGCTTGAGGCGAAGCAGAATGACGGCGATGAGCTGGATGCGTTGCTCGCCACCATCCCCAACGTGCCGTTGGCCGATGTGCCGCAGGGCAAGGACGAGAATGACAACAAGCAGGTGCGCGCGCATGGGCAGAAGCCGTCGCTTGGCTTTGCGGCCAAGCAGCATTTCGAGATCGGTGAAGGGTTGGGGTTGATGGATTTCGACGGCGCGGCGGGCATGTCCGGCGCGCGGTTCACGGTGCTGAAGGGTGCCCTGGCGAGGCTCGAGCGGGCACTGGGGGCGTTCATGCTCGATATTCATACGAAGGAGTTCGGGTATACGGAAGTGTCGCCGCCGCTCTTGGTGCAGGCGCAGGCGCTGTATGGCACGGGGCAGTTGCCGAAATTCGAGGAAGACCTCTTCAAGACGCAGACGGGGCATTATCTGATTCCGACGGCGGAGGTGTCGCTCACCAATATCGTGCGGGAGAAAATTCTGGAGGCTGAATCATTGCCGTTGCGGTTTACGGCGCTGACGCCTTGCTTCCGCTCGGAGGCGGGATCGGCGGGGAGGGATACGCGTGGCATGTTGCGGCAGCACCAGTTCCAGAAGGTGGAGCTGGTGAGCGTAACGCGCGCGGAGGATTCCGAGGCGGAGCATGAGCGCATGACGGCTTGCGCGGAGGAGATTCTCAAAAGGCTTGGGCTGCATTTCCGTACCATGATGCTTTGCACGGGAGATATGGGTTTCTCGGCGAGGAAGACTTACGACATTGAAGTCTGGCTGCCGGGGCAGGAGACCTATCGCGAGATTTCCAGCTGTTCGAATTGCGGCGATTTCCAGGCGCGGCGCATGAAGGCGCGCTACCGCGCCAAAGGGGAGAAGGAGACGAAGTTCGCGCATACGCTGAACGGTTCCGGCCTCGCGGTGGGGCGCACGCTGATCGCGGTGCTGGAGAATTACCAGCAGGCGGACGGGAGTGTGGTGGTGCCGGAGGTGTTGAAGCCTTATCTGCCGGGCGTAGAGAAAATCTCGGCATAAAAAACGCTTCTATAAACAATGTTATCCCAACGAAAGCTGGGATGACAGATTCAAGGTGCATGCAATTAGGGGTAGAAAAAAGCCCCCGTCAATGACGGGGGCTCTCTGTGGGCGGAAGCTCGGATTACATGAACTTCTTTTCCGTCCACTCCTCGTACCCGCCGGGGTATTTGTGGACGTTGGTGTAACCCAGCCCGTGCGCTTTTTCGGCGGACTTGGCGCTGGCGGGGCATTTCACGTTGCCGCAGTAGAACACCAGCGCGGCTTTCTTATCGGCGCTGACGGCTTTCAGCGTGTCGGCGTCCACCTTATCCGCGGGCAGGTTTACCGCGCCGTCGATGTGGCCCTTCGCGTAGTCTTCAGCGGAGCGGGAATCCACGACGATGGCTTTCTTATCCTTGATGAGCTTCGCGAGTTCTTCGCCCGTCACGGTCTTGTAATTGTGATGGCCGACTTCCTTTTCCGTCTTGGCCGGTTCGGCGGCGGAGGGTTCGGCGGCGATTGCCGGCGCGGCGACGAGAGCAGCGGCGGCGATCATGCAGGCGGTGGTAAGTTTCATGGCAGGTTCCTTTCTTTTGTTGCCATTGTGGTGCATGCGTCTGGACGCGGCGATAAGCCGTATCCTCTTGTCATACGACGCACGGCACCTATATCTCCGGTTCGGAGATAAAAAAAATATATGGCATTATCATCAATTAAGGAAGCATCCTTGTCTGTGCGGCTCTGGCGGCTGCGTTCTGCCTATGAAAGCGCGGCGGAGTTTGGCTGCATCGTCGCCATTCCCGGCCAGGAGATTTTGTTGGCAGTAGAATCGGTGGACATGTTGGTATGAAAAAAGGGGCGTGCGATGCACGCCCCTTTTCCGCTTAAGCGAAGCGCGCCGGTTACAGCACCGTCTCGCCATGGAGGTGAAGGTCGAGGCTGGATTTCTCGATCTTGTCGTCCACGCGCATGCCGACGGTCAGCTGCACCACCTTGAGGATGATGAACGTGACCACCGCCGTGTAGACCACCACTACGGCCGTGCCCGCGATCTGGGCCCAGAGCTGCGTGATGTTGCCTTCCAGCAGGCCGGACGCGCCGCCGATCGCCTTCTCGGCGAAGACGCCGGTCAGGATCGAGCCGACGATGCCGCCGACGCCGTGCACGCTGAACACGTCCAGCGAGTCGTCCACCTTGAACTGGTCCTTGATGATCTTCGCGGCCCAGAAGCAGAACACGCCGGCGCTGATGCCGATCGCGAATGCACCCGTGACGCCCACGAACCCCGAGGCGGGGGTGATGGCCACCAGGCCCGCCACCGCGCCGGAGATCAGCCCCAGCACGCTCGGCTTGCCGTTCGCAGCCCAGTCGACGAACATCCACGAGAGCGCGGCGGTCGCCGTCGCGACGTGAGTGACCAGCATCGCCATGCCCGCGCGGTCGCCGGAAGCCACCGCCGAGCCGGCGTTGAAGCCAAACCAGCCCACCCACAGCAGCGAGGCGCCGATCAGGCTCAGCACCAAGTTATGCGGGGGGAAGGATTGCTGGCCGAAGCCCTGGCGGCGGCCAAGCACGATCGCGCAGACCAGGCCCGCGACACCCGCGTTCACGTGCACCACCGTGCCGCCCGCGAAGTCGAGGATCGGGCCGAGGCCGAGGAAGCCGGCATAATCCGTCATGCCCGTGCCGCCGAGGAAGCCCTTGGGGCCCCACACCCAGTGTGCCACCGGGCAGTAGACCAGGACGAACCAGATCGCCGCGAAGACGAGGATGCCGGAAAACTTCGCGCGGTCCGCCACGGCGCCGAGAATCAGGGCCGTCGTGATCGCTGCGAAGGTAAGCTGGAACATGATGAACACGCTTTCGGGGATCGTGCCCGAGAGCGAGCCGAGCTCAAGGCCTTTAAGGAAGACCCTGTCCAGCCCGCCGATGAAGGCGGAGCCTTCGGTGAAGGCCAGCGAGTAACCGAACATCACCCACAGCACGCTCGCCACGCAGCAGGTCATGAAGCTTTGCGCCACGGTGGTAATGACGTTTTCCTTGCGCACCAGGCCGCCGTAGAACAGCGCCAGGCCGGGGATAAGCATCAGCAGCACCAGCAGGGTGGAAACGAGCATCCACGCCGTGTCGCCCTTGTCGAGCGTTGGCGCGGCTGCTGCTGCCACGGGAGCGGCTTCCTGTGCCCAGGCAGCGCCTGCGCTTAGAAGCGTGGTGGCGGCGGTGAGAGCGGCCAGCCCCCCTCGCGCCATGTTTCGATGGATTATTTGCATGTGCACCTCACCTTTTTCATGAATGGGTTGCCCGGCCGCAAACGGGCACCATGAAAGATGAGTAACATCCTGCATATCTGCCGTTTCTGGTCAGGATGTCCCCAGTAGGGACATTCATCGATATCCCAGTTTGCAGGTTTGCGCATCAAAAAAATGATGCGCTGCAATATGCAGGCTGAAGGAGAGGAGAAAGGCGATGGAAAGCAACGTCATGATCATCCCAGGCGCTTGCCGTTTTCATCGAGCACCACATTGCCCTTGCCGTCCGGCGGCGCCCAGTGGGCGTCATTTGCGGTGCGGGTGACGTTTTTCCATTTATGGCCCTTGCGGATGTCGATGTCCGCGTCCTCCACCAGGTTGTGGTGCGCATAGCCGCCGTGGAAGTTCACGTCCGTGTCGCTCTTAAGCCGGCGGATCAGATTATCATGGCTCGACCACTGGAAGGTGATGTGGCGCAGGTTTTTCACCGTTACGTCCTCGAACAGGCCGCCATAGGTGCGCGCGATCTGGAAATAGCCGTTGCCGTCCTCGCCCTTGTTCCAGGAGCCGTCGAGGGTGATGTTCTTGACCTTGGGGGCAAGCACGGTGTCGAGGTTGAGGGGGTTCTTGCCGGCGTTTTTCACGCTCACATTCTCGATTGCCGGGTTCACCGCGCCAATCACGCTGATGCCGTTTACGGCGTGCTTGGTATTCGCATTCTTGTAAAGCGCCGGATCCGGCGTGCCGCCGATGTCGTAGACGATGCTCATATCCTTGATCGTGACGTCCTTCACCGCGTCGATCACGCGCAGCTCGGCGCCGTGACCGAAATCCACACCCAGCGTGCGGTCGAGCTTGATGCGGTCGCCGTCCACCCACAGCACGCGCGCCATGGTCTGGCGCAGTTGCGGCGAGGTTTTGTTCCATTTCCTGGAGCCGATGCTGTCGAGGAATGCCTCGTCGTTGTTCTGGCGCAGCGAGATGGTGTCGCCTGCCTTGATCTTCATGCCTTCGCTGGCGTGGATGATTGTGCTGCCGGCGGTGGGGTTGCTCGCGAGCGTGCCTTTGAATTCGCGCTTGGAAACTTCTCCGGGCGTCTGGCCCTTGATGGTGAGGATGGCGTTGTCGTTGCCGCCGAAGGAGGCTTTGATCACGGTATTTCCGAGGCCTTCGCCCATCAGGCTGACGCCGTTCGTTTTCAGCATCGCCGGTTTGGTGAGGGTGTGCGTGCCCGCTTCGAGCAGGAGGATGTCGCCTTCCTTCGCCTCGTCGAGATAGGGCTGGAGGTCGTAGGTGCCGGGCGGGATGCGGGTGACGCGGGCGTTATCGGAGGGTTTCGCCGCCGTTTCGGCGGCGGGGGAGGAGGAGGAATCCACCTCCGTCTGTGTCTTGGCGGGGGGCGG
>JAFLCR010000112.1 GCA_017302755.1 Alphaproteobacteria bacterium | reverse complement strand
TACGCCGGAATGTTCCATATTTTTATTGTTAGCATAAGCTTAGTGAAATTTTCTGCACGCACAACCCCCGGATTCCATTGACGCTTCCGTTTTTCCTGTCACGATAACAGCCCCTTCAAGAATCAGGATTTTCATGGCCGAGCGCATCTATCTCTATGACTCCACCCTGCGCGTCGGCGCGCAGGCGCGCGGCGTCGATTTTCAGGTCGCCGATAAGATCGCCATTGCAGGCGTGCTCGATAAGCTGGGGCTGGATTACATCGAAGGCGGCTTTCCCGGCGCGAACCCGGTGGATGACGCGTTCTTCCGCGCCGCGCCGAAATTCTCCCGCGCCAAACTTTCCGCCTTCGGCATGACGCGCCGCGCGGGCCGCAGCGCCGACAACGACCCCGGTCTCACCGACCTGCTTTCCACCACCGCTGGCGCGATCTGCCTGGTCGGCAAGGCGTGGGACGCGCAGGTGGAAAAAGCGCTGGAGGTAAGCCTCGACGAAAACCTGGCGATGATCACTGATTCGCTGACCCGCGTGGCGAAAGCGAACCGTGAGGCGATCTTCGACGCCGAGCATTGCTTCGACGGCTACAAAGCGAACCCCGATTACACGCTGAAAGTGCTCCAGGCCGCCTTCGCCGCCGGTGCGCGGTGGATCGTGCTGTGCGACACCAACGGCGGCACGTTGCCGCACGAGATCGAAGAAATCGTGGGCGCGATCACCAAACACATCCCCGGCGAGAAGCTCGGCATCCATTGCCACGACGACACCGGCAACGCGGTGGCGAACTCGCTGGCGGCGGTGCGCGCGGGCGTGCGCCAAGTGCAGGGCACGATCAACGGCGTGGGCGAGCGCTGCGGTAATGCGAACCTGGTGAGCCTTATTCCGACGCTGGTGCTGAAGATGGGTTTCGAGACAAGCCTCGCCAAAGCCGATCTGCCGAAGCTTGCGCAAGCGTCCCGCTTTCTCGATGATAAGCTCAATCGCGCCTCCAATCCGCACGCGCCTTACGTGGGCAGCGCGGCCTTCGCGCACAAGGGCGGGCTGCATGCTTCCGCGGTGGCGAAGGATTCGTCGTTCTATGAGCATGTCGATCCCGCAAGCGTGGGTAATCAGCGCCAGGTTCTGATTTCTGACAAGGCGGGTAAGACAAACGTGCTCACGCGCCTCGCCGACCTCGGCATGGCGATTCCCTCCGACCATCCGCGCCTGGCCGAGCTGGTGGCGCTGGTGAAGGAGCGCGAGTCGCAGGGGTATGCCTATGAAGGCGCCGATGCGAGCTTCGCCCTGCTCGCCAAACGCCTGCTCGATTATGTCCCTGAATATTTCAAAGTCATCAGCTACCGCGTGATCGACGAAAGCCGCTTCGACGCCAAAGGCGCGCAGCACTCGCTTTCCGAAGCGAGCATCAAGGTGGATCTCTCCGGCGACATCATCATGACCGTCGCCGAAGGCAACGGCCCTGTGAACGCGCTCGACCGCGCGCTTCGCAAATCCCTCTCGCGCGATTATCCGCAATTAAAAGACGTCCGTCTGGTGGATTACAAGGTGCGCATCCTCAATTCCGGTGACGGCACCCGCGCCGTCACCCGGGTGATGATCGAAAGCATGGACGGCGAGGGGAGGAGCTGGAACACGGTCGGCGTGTCGGCGAACATCCTGGACGCCTCCTTCCTGGCTCTTCACGATAGCCTGGTCACCTGCCTGCTGGAGTCCGAGGCGGGCCGCAAAGCCGCTTGAAAAGACAGTGATTCGCCTGTCATATTTTTCTCATCTTGCTTTGATATCATCAAAGCTAAGGTAAAATTCCCATGTCCAAAAAATACCTCATTGTCGTCACCGGCGGCACCATCGACGCGGAGCCTTATCAGGAAACGCCGAAGAACGTCACGCCGCTCAAGGAGAGCATCGTTCCCCGCATCCTGGAGGAACTCGGCGTGGCGCATCTGTGCGACGTGCTCATCTGGCACATGAAGGACAGCAAGGATTTCACCGACGGGGAATTGCATGAACTGGCCAAGATCATCCGCGACCAGGCCTACACCAGTGTCGTGATCACGCACGGTACGGATTACATGGCGCATAATGCGCGCGTCATGGCAAGCAAGCGTTATCTCTTCGGCGAGGATGTGACCGCCGTCTTCACCGGCGCTATGACGCCGTATATGAACCAGGTGGTGGGCTACGGCCAGAGCGACGCGCCGGAAAATGTCCGCTTCGCCATTCATGAAGCGTATTATGGCTCTCCCGGCGTGCATATCGCCATGGCGGGAGAGGTGCATGATCCGTTCCATACGGTAAAGGACATGGAGCGGAAGAGATTCGTCCATGTGGACGAGGTGCAGGAACCGCATCTGCAGCCCGCCATTCCCGCGCGCCGGATGTAACTAGCCTCTCAGCCTTTCATTCTCCGCGAAGGCGCGTGCCACGCCGTGCAGCAAGTGCGGTTCCTGAAGCGACAGCGGCTGCGTGGGAAGACACAGATTTCCAGAGGCCAGCATTTTTAGCGCCTGCACGTTGGTGCTGGGCAGGAAGACGGAAGTCTGGCGAAGCGCGTAGGGGTGATGATGCGCGGTTTGCCTCTGGCAGATATAACCCGTCTCGAAATCATCCCTGTCAAAGAATCGCTCATCAAGTTCTTGGGCCATGCCGCGCGGCGAGCGCAACAATTCCCCGGCTTCGGCGATGCAGGAGGCGAGGTTGTCGCATGGCACGGCCGCGAAGCCGGAATGCCGCGCCAGCGTGTCGCGCAGGCTGGATTCTTCCTGCATCCACGGTGCCGCGACGCCGTGGCGCACAAGTTCGGTAAGATCCCGCCGCACACGGTCGAAGCGCGAAAGCGCGCCCTGGGGCGGAAAAGCGGCAAGCATCTCGGCGGCGGCGATTCTGGCGCCAAGGGCCGCGAGCACGGGCAGCTGCGCGCCGAGCAGGGGGGCTTCCTTCGTCTCGGTGAATCCGTATTCCGGGTTGCGGGCGAGATGCGCGGTTTCGCGCATCGCGATGAACCAGGCGTCCCGCAGCGACGTTCCCGTCGCCGCCCATGCGCCCAGGCGCTCGGCGATTTCGCCGCGCTGCTCGTGCGAGAAATGCAGCACGATCTCCTCGATGGCTGGGTCATGCAGCAGCGTTGCCCCGCTGAGTTTCCGCATCGTCTCGGGCAACATCTCGAATCCCTCGCGCAGCCCCAGCATGTAGAAGGCATGCACCAGGAATTTATTGAACGCGTGTCCCGTGCGCGCCGGGTCGCTGTGGAGCGATTGCGAGAGGTGGAAATGCAGCAGCTTTTCATTTCCCAGATGACCGAGCATCCGCGAGGCGCTCGTCATGACATCGTTCCCGAAAAAAGGTTCGGAAACGCCGCCATACGCGTTGGCGAAGGGATGGGCCTTGAAGAACCGGGATGCTTCCCGGTCGAAGTAGGGCAGGTCGCTGCGTTCGAAAGCGGCGGCGGAGGTGAACCCGTTTTCATGGAACTCTGTGACGCCGAACACCAGCTCGCCGAGCGCGTAGACGATGGCGTGCGCCGTCGGGCCGAGAATCCAGCGCGTGATGTCGATCATGGCGTTCTCGGTGATCTGCCTGCCGAAATAGTCGATCTCCACCGCATGGATAAAGCGCTCCTTGCGCCAGGGCTGCTCCGGTTTCTCACGCGGGAAGACGGGCAATCCCTTTGCGGGTTCGAGGCCGTCCGCCGTGATGCCGAGAATGTGCCCCCACGGCGTGCGGAAGGCATGCAGTTCCTGCTCAAGCAGCGCCCGGATGGGAACGAAGTATAACCGGGATACCTCCTTGTTGGGCCGAAGCAGTGCCGCTTGCTCCTTGGTAAGCAGCGCCGGCACGATGTGATAGAGGTGCCCGTAGCCGGAAGGAATTACCACCGGCCTCCGGGTGGGCAGCAATTGGATGGAGGCAGGGTCGATCTTTCCCTCGACATCGTTTTCTTCGAGGAATTCCCGCACCGCGGTCTGCCACGGCCGTTCGCCCGGGTCGCCCTTGCCGCCGGGCAGGCAGAACCCGCCGCGATTCCAGTATTCGGGCGCGCGCTCGTTGATAAGAAGGTAATCCTCCCCGTCCAGACGCAGGATGCCCAGGAAAACGGAAGCGTTGGAAGAGGGTAGTATGCCGCGTGGCTGCATGGGCGAGGTTGTGTTTCCGATCTGAATGCTTATACCGGGTTACCCCGCCTGCATGTCACGGATATGACGGAAAAACGACAAATTCACGACAATCCCGCCCCGGCGCTGATCCTGGTCACCCCGCAGCTTGGCGAGAATATCGGCGCGGCGGCCCGCGCGGCCAAGAATTTCGGCCTCTCCGAGCTGCGGCTGGTGTCTCCGCGCGGCGGCTGGCCGCATCCCCGCCACACCCGCAAGGCCATGGACATGGCCTCCGGCGCCGGGGAGATTGTTGAAGCCGCCCAGGCCTATCACGTGACGGCTGAGGCCGTGGCTGACCTGCACGTTACCTATGCCGCCACCGCCCGCCCGCGCTACATGATCAAGCCCGTGCTTACTCCCCGTGAAGCAGCGGCGCGCATGGCCGCCGAATGCGCAGGGGGTAAGAGGGTCGGCATCCTTTTCGGCCCAGAGCGCACCGGCCTGGTGAACGAGGACGTGCAACGGGCGGACGTTATCGTCACCATCCCCACGAATCCGGATTACAGCTCGCTGAATGTGGCGCAGTCGCTGGTGGTATTGTGCTACGAGTGGTTCCAGGCGTGGCATGAGCCTGCCTCGCAGGGTATTCCCTACGGCAAGGCCATCCCCGCCACGAAAGAGGAGGTGGAGGGGCTGCTGAATCATCTGGTCGGCGAGCTTGACCAGCACGACTATTTCAAAGCCGCCGACAAAAAGCCCGGCATCGTCCAGAACATCGCCAATCTTTTCATTCGCGCCGGGTTGACCGACCAGGAGGTGCGGACGCTGCGGGGCATCATCCGGGCGCTGGTCTGGCGGGGTGAATATTAAAATCGGGTTGTTCTGAAAAATATTTAGAATCAATAGATTGAAAATTTCCACAGTAGGCTTCAGGAATCCTTGAGCACTCTTTGCTAGAGTAAACCCATGTTGGCCACCCTGGATTCTGAACTTGCTTCTCGCGCCGCCGCGCTCGGCAAACAGCTGGGCACGGATTTTCCCCGCATGGCGGCCGTGCGGGAATTAGAACGGCAATACGCCAGCCCCGAAGGCCTTCAGGATACCGACAAATGCACCGCGACCGTGATACTCTCGGCCTATGCCCAATGGCTGGAAGCTTTCGCTATTCTCGCGCACGAACAGCTGGCTCCCGAGGATTGCTGGCGCGTGTTGCGCATGGCAGACGTGCTTTCCTGCTTTGTCTATGACGACATGCTGATTGGCACGTTCGATACGTTTCACAACGTTCCTCGCAGCTACCGGCCGGAGGCGGCGGAGGGCTACGGATACAGTGCTGAGATCATGGATTATGCGCAGAAAAAGATGGCTGTCCTGGAGCAGGAAGGGGAAGTGTATCTGCTGGCGGGATATCGGCGGCATCATGCCGTGGGCAGGATTACGCGCTATGACAATGGCCGTTATGGCTACACGGAGTTCAATGCGGGGGCGGAAGCCACCCCCGTGACCCCTATCCCCGGCTGCGTGCTTGGGGAGGAAACGCATTATGTGCGCGAGGGCGCGGATATTCCGCGGTTTATTCGCACGCTTGCCGAAAAAAAGCTCCGCATTCGTTCCGATGAGGGTTTTCCCGTGCTGAATGCCGAGAAGGCGGCGGCGCTGGAGGATGCGGTGGTGAGCTGCCGCGAGGTATCGAAGCAGCGCGGCAATGAGTGCGCCAGCCTTTCCACGCGGCTGATGCTGGAAGAGGCGCTTGGGGAAGGGACGATGCGCGCCTTTGCTGATTTCGTGACTGGAGCGCAGCTGCAAAGCGGCAAGGAGCTGGGCGAGGCTTTGCGACGGGCAGTCGGGGAAGAGGCGCGTTTCCCCAGGGGAATGACGTAACCATCTTATAAAATATATATATACCAATATTTTGAGCTTTGGTGAGACTTCTAGCCCCTTATTTTCCCATGTCGGTGTGCTCTGGTGCCGCAGGTTTGATTGGCAAAAAGCTTTGACAGATAGGGCTTCTTCTGTATTATCCGCCTTCCGAAGGAAATAAGCTCCGCTATTTCCATTGAAATTCAACTGTTTAGCGCGAAGGCACCCGTGACCAAACGCATTGCTTCGAAATACAAGATCAGCCGCCGCCTGGGCGCGAGCCTCTGGGGCCGCGCGAAGGATCCGTTCAACAAGCGCAACACGCCTCCCGGCCAGCACGGCGCGGCGAGCCGCAAGAGGACGTCGGATTTCGGCCTGCAGCTGAAGGAAAAGCAGAAGCTGAAGGGCTATTATGCCAATATCAGCGAAAAGCAGTTCCGCAAGATCTACGACGAAGCCGCGAGCCGCAAGGGCGATACCTCCGAGAACCTGGTGGGCCTGTTGGAGCGCCGCCTGGACATGGTGGTCTACCGCATGAACTTCGTTCCCACTATTTTCGCTGCCCGCCAGTTCGTGAACCACGGCCACATCCTGGTGAACGGCAAGAAGGTGAATATCCCCAGCTACCGCGTGAAGGAAGGCGACGAAATCTCCGTGCGCCAGAAGTCCCGCGAGCTGCCCCTGGTGCTTCAGGCAACCCAGCAGCCCGAGAAAGACGTGCCCGAATACATCAGCTCCGATACGAAGCAGCTGAAGGGCAAGTTCGTTCGCGTGCCCAAGCTGGCCGACATCCCGTATCCGGTGGTGATGGAACCGAACCTGGTGGTCGAGTTCTACTCCCGCTAATCCGTTTCTTGATGAAGAAAAAAGCCGCGCCTGGTGCGCGGCTTTTTTTTTGACGATGGGAATCTTGTCACCCCAGCTTTCGCTGGGATGACAGCGCCTTAAAGCGCTCTATCCTGGTCTGCCCTCTGGTTTAAGTTTCGCTTAGCTTTTGATACGCTAGAATACAGCCATGAAACTCCCTGATTTCTCCGCCGCTGCGAACCTCAAGGACACGCTGCTCAACAGCGTGAAAAACGCGGTGCCCGGCAGCAAACCGCCCGCGCAGCCGAAGGATCAGGAGGCGCAGATCGAAGCCGACCTCGCGAAAGCGGCATCCGAAGTGGAGAAGGGGGCGGATCCTGAATCCGCGCTTTCGGCCGTGCTTGAAGCCTACCCCGTTTCCATGCACGCCGAGATCAAGAAGAAATTCCGGCTGGTGCTGGAGGAAAAATCCAAGAAACCCCAGAAATGGGGCAAGGAGAATCAACCGAAGAAAGCCGGCCTGGCCGGGTTCTTTTCCGAAATCGCCGCGCGCATCACCAAGCGCGTCCGCCCGCAGGATCTGGAGGCCGCCAAGGCGGCCGGCAAGCAGCTTACCGAAGCCGGAGTTTCCCTTAAGGACATGAAAAGCATGGGCGGTTATTCGCTCGGCGAGCTTGCTCCTCCGGCTGTGGGCCAGGAGCAGACGCGCGAACAGGGCGTCCAGCAGCGCTAAAGAAGATTATTTCCGCCGCGCCTTTCTGGGCACGATGGGTTTCACCGGCTTTTCTTCCGTGGGCAGCACGCCCAGGCGGCGTGCCACTTCGCGGTAGGCTTCCTCCACACCGCCGAGGTCACGGCGGAAGCGGTCCTTGTCGAGCTTGTTGCCGGTTTCAATATCCCAAAGCCGGCAGGAATCCGGGCTGATTTCATCCGCAAGCAAGATACGCAGGCGCCCTTCGTCATAAAGCCTGCCGAATTCCAGCTTGAAATCGACGAGGCG
>JAFLCR010000111.1 GCA_017302755.1 Alphaproteobacteria bacterium | reverse complement strand
GCGCCGAGATGCGCAGCGCCTTCGCCGGCGCGGGCGGCAGTACGGCATCCTCCGCCAGCAGGTCGCATTTGTTCCAGACTTCGATGACGTCGCCTTCCAGCCGTTCTTTCAGCCCCATCTCCGTCAGCACGTTTTCGACGTCCCGCTTTTCCGCCTCGGTGCAGGGCGAAGCGATGTCACGCACATGCAGCAGCAGCCGCGCCTCCACCACTTCCTCGAGCGTGGCACGGAAGGCGGCGACGAGCTGCGTCGGCAAATCAGAAATGAACCCCACCGTGTCGGAGAGGATCACCTGCCTTCCCGAGGGCAGCTTCACCTGGCGCAACGTCGGATCGAGCGTGGCGAAGAGCAGGTTTTCAGCAAACACACCCGCACCCGTGAGGCGATTGAACAGGGTCGATTTGCCCGCATTCGTGTACCCCACCAGCGCCACCACCGGAAACGGCACGGCGCGCCGCTTCTTGCGGTGCAACTCCCGGGTGCGCTTGACGGTTTCCAGCTGAAGTTTGATTTTTGCGATCTGGTCGCTGATGAGGCGGCGGTCGATTTCGATCTGCGATTCGCCAGGCCCGCCCAGGAAGCCGAAGCCGCCGCGCTGGCGTTCCAAGTGGGTCCAGGAGCGCACCAACCGGCTTTTCTGGTAGTCCAGTGCCGCCAGCTCTACCTGGAGCATGCCTTCGCGGGTGCGCGCCCGGGCGCCGAAGATTTCCAGGATCAGCGCGGTGCGGTCGATCACCTTGCACTTCCACGCCTTTTCGAGATTACGCTGCTGAATAGGGCTCAGCGAGCCGTCTACAATCGCCAGCACCGCTTCGTATTCGGCAACCAGCGCGGCAATCTCCTCCACCTTCCCCTCGCCCATCAGCGTGGCGGGGCGGATGCGGTCAATGGGTACTACCCTCGCCGCCACGACGTCAAGTTCGATTGCCGCTGCAAGACCTACAGCTTCCTCAAGCTTTGCTTCTGGTGAACGCAGCCCTTCGGCGCTTTTAGGCCGTTTCAGACTGGGATGCAGCACGATCGCTTTGGCGGGCGTAGAGGGTTTCATGCCGCAGATATAGGTTTACCCGGCGCAAAGCACAAGGCGCGCAACCCATCAAAAGCGATCAGAAAGAGGATTAGTAGTCCCCAGCTGGAAGCCCATCATCCTCGGATTCGTCATGCAGCGAAAGCGGTCCGGAGGGCACAATGCTCGCAATAGCGTGCTTGTAAACCAGCTGGATCTGCCCGGCGCGCTTGAGCACCATCGAAAAATTATCGAAGCTGCCGATAACCCCCTGAAGCTTCACCCCATGGGTGAGGAACACAGTGACGGGAACTTTTTTCTTACGGGCGGTGTTGAGGAAAACGTCTTGAATATTCTGTTGTTTTTCTGCTGCCATGGGAACCTCTGGCTTATTATTATTGTTGTCGCGGAAGCCTGTATCCTGCATTCCGTCACTAGGCTCTATACCATAATCATGAAGGATAGGTTACTATTTTAACCGCATAGCGCCTATACGAAAGCCGCGCGGAGCCATTCTTCAAGCATGATATGGTCATGGGCATGGCGCCCATGACTATGTTTCTCCAGGGCCGCCACCGCTTCAGGGTGGTGCCCGTATAGCACCGGCAGACAACCCGACGCCACCGCGCATTCGATATCGACGGCGCTATCGCCCACAAACCAGACATCCGGCCCCGGCTCAATGCCGGTGCCCTTGAGCGCCAGATAGACGGGCGCGGGATGGGGCTTGTCATGCTCCGCGTCCTGCGAGCCGATGGCGGCGTCGAAATACCTGTCCCAACCTAGATGCTTCAATTCCAGCCGCAGCGACGGCCCTTTTTTATTGCTCACGATGCCGAGAAATTTCACCCGCTTGTGCAGCGCCTCAAGCAGTCGCGCCGCCTCGGGCATGGCCTGAAGGTTTTTCAGGTGGCGGGCAAGATAGGCATCCTGGTAAATCTTCGCCGCCTCCTCCCAGCGCTCATGAAACAGCGCGGGAAAGGAATCGCGCAGCGATTTGGCGACCTTGCTTTTCACCTCGTCAAGCGTCCAGGGCGTCTGCCCCATGCTCTCGAAGGTTTCCACCAGCGCGCCGTGAATGAGCGGCCAGGTATCGACGAGAGTATTGTCCCAGTCGAAGAGAATCGCACGCGGAAGGGGAAATTGATTATTTTTAGACATTATATCAGACATTTAACAAGAACCAACTTACATCAAACTGCAACATTACCTTGATAGCATGCATAGCATATTTCTCTTGGAGTGGAGCATGACAATACTCAGTTGGATAACCGTCAATCAAGCGGACGGTACGTTTCCTCTCGCACGCGCCCATTTAACGAACGTAGAGTTCGTTAGAACAACGGCTGAAGACCGCCAGGTCTACGGCCTTCAGCAAACAGGCGCCGTGAATCTGGAAGAACTCACCACCTGGATGCAAGAGGCCGGCATGACGGTAGTCACCAATCGCGACGCACTAAAGCCCGGCATTTTTCTTTATGAAAAGGAAGGCGATGTCGGCCCCATGCTTTATGCCTACGGGGGCACATTGAAGGAAGCGCTGAATGCACAACCTTCCCTTGGAACCGAACGCTCCCGTGGCGATGACGATATTTCCAAAATCATGACGGTGAAAGTCTAACGCGGGCTTCACAAGCCGGATATATAATCCGCATATAGCTGCTGCAGCTTCTTCGTCACCGGCCCCACCACGCCTTTGCCAATTTTCTTTCCATCCGCCACCACCACCGGCAGTACCAGGCTGGTGGTGCTGGTGAGAAACGCCTCGGACGCCTTCCGCAAATCGCTCACCGTGAACGGCTTTTCCACCACGGGAATGCCCGCTTCCTTCGCAAGCTGAATCAAGGTCAGCCGCGTGATGCCGCCTAAGATTCGGTGATTGGCGGGATGCGTCACCACCTTGCCCTTGGCATCGATGATCCACGCATTGGTGGAAGAGCCTTCTGTCACCACGCCGTCCTCGCCCACCAGCCACGCCTCACGCACGCCCGCGCGCGCCGCGGCCTGTTTGGCGAGGATGTTTGGTAGCAGGGAGATGGATTTGATATCCCGCCTTCCCCAGCGCACATCCGGCGCGGTGATGATGGGCACTCCCTTTTCCATCATCGCGGCGGACGGCCATTTGGGCTGCACCACCGTCATGACCAGCGAAGGCCGCGTGTTTTTCGGAAACGCATGATCCCGCTTCGCCACCCCGCGCGTGGCTTGAATATACACCATACCATCGCGCGCTTTGTTCCGGCGCAACAGCTCGCGCACCAGAATCGGAAACGCCGTCCACGCGACCGGCGGTGCGATTTCCAGTTGCTCCAGCGAATAACGCAGCCGCGCCAAGTGCCAGTCGCCGTCGAGGAACGCGCCGTTCACTACGGCCATCACTTCATACACGCCGTCGGAGAACTGATAGCCGCGATCCTCGATATGCACCGAGGCTTCGGAGTGCGGAAGAAACCGACCATTGACGTAGGAAATGCGCATAGGAGCAATAGAAAAAGGATGATGCCGCTTTTTATCAGCAATCTATCCTTCTGTCATTCACGCCTTCGTGGGAATGACAGCTATGCCGCCGCGTTTTCTAGCTTCTCTTCGCTGCTGTGAATGCCAAGCGACTTCAGCTTGCGGTGCAACGCCGAACGCTCCATGCCCACGAAGGCGGAGGTCTTGGAGATATTCCCCCCGAAGCGCGTGATCTGCGCCATCAGGTATTGCCGTTCGAAAATCTCGCGCGCCTCGCGCAAGGGTAGTGCCATAATGTCAGCGTTAGCTTCGGGGCGCAGCGTCACGGGGTTGGCGTTGAGCAGGTCGGAGGGCAGCATGGAAGCCTTCACCTGGCCGCTGTCCTGCGGCGTCATGATGAGCAGCCATTCCATCACATTGCGCAGCTGGCGCACATTGCCGGGCCAGTCATAGCTTTGCAGCATGGCAAGCGCATCGTCGGCAAGCTGGCGCGCAGGCAGTCCAGTCATTTCCGAGGCGCGCTTCAGGAAATGCTGACAGAACACGTTGATGTCCTCGCGGCGTTCGCGCAGCGTCGGCACCTTGATGGGCACCACGTTCAAACGATAATAAAGATCCTCGCGGAAGCGGCCCTCGGCGATTTCATGCGTCAGATCCTTCGACGTCGCCGCGATCACGCGCACGTCCACGCTGACCGGCTTGGTGCCGCCGACACGAATGAACTGCTGATCCTGCAATACGCGCAGAATCTTGCTCTGCGTCTCCATGGGCATGTCGGCCACTTCGTCGATGAAGAGCGTGCCGCCATGGGCGCGCTCGAACACGCCGATCTTCTTGGGGCCGGTGAGCGAGGCGCTCTCCTCAGTGCCGAACAACGTGGCCAGCGCCGATTCCGGCGCCATGCTGACGGCGTTGAGCACCACGAACGGCCCGCCCGCGCGCTTGGATTTCTCATGAATCACTCGCGCCGCGACTTCCTTGCCCGAACCGGCGGGGCCGGTGATGAGGATGCGGCTGTTGGTGGGCGCCACGCGCTCCACGGACTGGCGCACCTGCTGGATGGCTGCCGAATTGCCGATCAGCTCCGTTTCGCGCGCCGACATGCGCTTCAGCTGCGCATTTTCTTCCTTGAGACGCGCCTTTTCCAGCGCCCGGTCGACGATCAGCATCAGCCGGTCTTCCTCGAAGGGTTTTTCGATGAAGTCGAACGCGCCCATCTTGATGCAGCCCACCGCCGTCTCGATATTGCCGTGCCCGGAGATCATGATGACCGGCAGGTTGGGGAAACGCTCGCAGATGAGCTCCAGAATCCCCATGCCGTCCAGCTCGCTGCCCTGAAGCCAGATATCCAGGATCACCGCCGAAGGAAGCCGCTCGGAAAGCGCGGCCAGGGCGGAATCGCTGTCCTTTGCCGTGCGGGTCGTGTGGCCGTGCTCCTTGAGGATGTCGCAGAGCAGGTCGCGAATGTCGGCTTCATCGTCAACGATCAGAATATCCAGGGGCATAGGCAGTGCTGTTGTAAGATTGCTACAGTGGTGTGGTGGAATCTAGCGCATCGGAATCCGTTCGCACAAGAGAAACCGGAAACGTGATGGAAACCCGGGCGCCGGAGACTGCTTCAGACTGAATATTCTCAAATACAATCAATCCATTATGATCTTCCACGATCTTGCGTACAATCGCCAGCCCCAGCCCGGTTCCCTTGGCTTTTCCGGTGACGTAAGGCTCGGTCAGCCTGCCCATCAATTCGGCGGGGAAGCCCTTGCCGTTATCGGTAACCGTCAGGGTCAAGGCCTGCTCGTTAAGCGCCAGGATCACGTCGATTTTCGGGTCGGAGACACCCTCAAGCGCCTCAGCAGCGTTCTTGAGAATATTACCCAATACCTGGCGCATCTGGCGGGCATCGCAATAGAGGCCAATCGCTTCCTGTGGCACGGTGCAGGTGATGGCCACTTCCGGCCTGGCCACGGTTTCGGAGAACACCGCCTTGCGCACCAGCTCCCCAATCTCTTCCCAGGCCAGCACCGGGGCCGGCATGCGTGCGAAAGAGGCGAATTCCTCGACAATGCGGCCGATGTCGCGCACATGCCGGCCAATGGTGTCGATGTAGCGAATGAAAGTCTCCTTCTCCTCGCCTTGGATGGCCTCTGCGTACTTCTTCTTCAGCCGCTCCGCCGAAAGCTGAATCGGCGTGAGCGGATTCTTGATCTCGTGCGCGATGCGCCGCGCCACATCCGACCACGCCGTGTTGCGCTGAGCGGCAAGTAGCTCGGTGATGTCGTCGAAGGTGAGCACGAAGCCGGCCACGCCGTCATTCATCCCCTTATCCGCCTCCACGCGCAGGCGGAAGGAGAGCGCGCGGCCATTACGCATCAACGCGATCGTCGCCTGCGCCGTGCCCTTGGTCTTGGCTTCCGCGACGGAAGGCTTCATTTCGGGAAGGATATCCTCCAATGCCACCCCCGCCACTTCGGCCTCGTCGAGGCGCAGAAGCTGCGCCGCCGAGCGGTTGAGCAAGGTGATCCGCTCCTCATCGTCCAGCGCGATCACCCCCGCCGACACGCCGGAGAGCACGGTTTCAATGAAGCGCCGCCTGCCGTCCGCCTGCCGATGCGCCTCCACCAGGTCGCGCCGCTGCATTTCCAGCTGCCCGGCCATGCGGTTGAAGGCGCGCGCGAGCGCCGCAATTTCGTCACCCTTCGGCCCCTCACCCACGCGCACCGAATAATCCCCGGCCCGCAGGCGCTCCGAAGCCGCGATCAGCCCGGCAAGCGGTGCCACCACCACGCGCGCGAACGCCATGCCCGCCCACACCGACGCCGAAAGCAGAATCATGGCGAGCGCCAGGTAGATGAAGGAGAAGCGGATCTGCAGCATCGAGATTTCGGATTTCAGCCGCATGTATTCCGCCACCGCGCCCCTGGTGGTGGTGGTGTATTCCAGCACCTTACTGTCGACGTAGCGGCCGACGAGCAGGTAGGTATCCACCATCCCGTCAAGCCGCACCAGGGCGCGCACGCGGTCGTCATCGTCGCTGGTGAGAATCACCACCTCGCCGGTGCCGGCGCGCTCGATCGCGTCAAAAGGCATTTTCTCAAAAGAAAGCGAAAAGCTCAGCGTGCTTCGGGCCACCACGCGGTTGCGCTGGAAGATCACGCCTTCCGAAAGGCCGCGAATGTCCACCAGCTGCGACAGCAGCCCTTCCAGCACCGCCTTGTCGTGGACGCCGAAAATCTCCCGGTTGAGCCTGCCCGCGACTTCGAGCGCGTCGGCGCGGATTGCCTCCTTATGCTCGGCGAGGTAGCCCTGCGCCACGGCGACCGAATTTTCCAGCGCCGCGCTCACCCGCGCGTTGAACCAGGATTGGATGCCAAAATTGAAGAAGAAAACAGAGAACGCCGCCACCAGAATGGTGGGGATGATCGTCACCAGGCTGAACATGGTGACCACGCGCCGCTGCAGCCGCGAGCCCTCCACGCCGCTTCTGATTTCGGCCCACAGCCGGATCACGCGCTGGATGATGACCACGGCCAGCCCCAGCAGAAAGGTGAGGTTGATGAGAATCAGCCCCGTCACCTTGCGCGGATCCGGCCCGAACGTATCGGTGGAAGAGGTAATCGCCGTATACGTAAACATCGCCGACAGCACGGCGGCAATGGCGAAGGCCAGGGCGATCCAGGGCGATTTCCCGCGCCCAAGCATCGCAGCCAGCTTGAGGTTAGGGCGCATCATACATTACGCTGCGTCGTGGCGAAAACGGTGGTTTTCCGAGCACCGAAGCGGAGCGTACATAAAGTACGTGAGCATCGTAGCGCAGGGAAACTGCCGTTTGCAGCCCGACGCAGTAGGAATGGATGATGCGCCCTAGTCCTCATAAAGGCCAAGCTCTTGGAGCTTCTTGCGCAGCGTGTTGCGGTTGATGCCGAGGATCCGCGCCGCCTGAAGCTGGTTGCCCTCCGTGGCTTCGAGCGTCAGCTCCAGCAACGGGCGCTCCACCTCCACCAGCACGCGGTCATATAGCCCGCTTGCCGGGAAGGAATGGGTATGCGCCTTAAAATACTTTTCGAGATGCGCCCTCACGGCGTCTTCCAGGCAGGGCTTCTTCTTGCGCTTGGGCTTTGCCTTGACCACCGCCTTGGCCTTACCTTTTTTCTTGGCTTTGGGGGCGGTTTGGCGGGCCATCTCAGTGCACCAGCTCCGCGTCTTCCTGCACCGGCGCGGATTGCGCCTCAACCCCGCGGTCGAGCAAGGAGGTGTAGAAATCCCGAATCATCTGCAACACCACCGCCGTATCC
>JAFLCR010000110.1 GCA_017302755.1 Alphaproteobacteria bacterium | reverse complement strand
CCGCGAAACCCGCCACGCCGACGCCGGCGCAGGTGGTGGCCGCGACGGAAGCCCCGCTTTCCCCCGCCGTGCGCCGCATGGTGGAAGAGCACAAGGTGAACCCCTCCGATGTCTCCGGCACCGGCAAGGACGGCCGCCTGACGAAAGGCGACGTGATTCAGCATCTCGAAACGCCGCAGCAGGCCAAGGCGCCCGTGCAGGCAGGCGAGCGCGAGAAGCGCGTGAAGATGACGAAGCTGCGCCAGGCCATCGCGCGCCGCCTCAAGGAATCGCAGAACACGGCGGCGATGCTGACCACGTTCAACGAAATCGACATGTCGAACCTCTTCGCCATCCGCAATGAGTACAAGGATGCATTCGAGAAGAAGCACGGCGTGCGTCTGGGCTTCATGTCGTTCTTCCTGAAGGCGGCGGTCGCGGCGCTGAAGGAGATTCCCGAAGTCAACGCGCAGATCGACGGCGATGAAATCGTCTACAAGAATCACTATGACATCGGTGTCGCGGTGGGCACGGAGCAAGGCCTCGTCGTGCCAGTCGTGCGCGATGCAGATCAGAAGTCGCTGGCCGAGATCGAAAAGGAAATCGGCGCGCTGGCCAAGAAAGCGCGTGACGGCAAACTCTCCATGGCAGAGCTCACCGGCGGCACGTTCACTGTGACCAATGGCGGCGTCTACGGCTCGCTGATGTCCACGCCGATTATCAATCCGCCGCAATCCGGCATTCTCGGCATGCACAAGGTCGAGGAGCGTCCGATCGTGAAGGATAAGCAGGTGGTCGTGCGCCCCATGATGTATGTGGCGCTTTCCTACGATCACCGCATCATCGACGGCCGCGAATCCGTGACCTTCCTCGTGAAGGTGAAGGAAGCCATCGAAGATCCTCGCCGCCTGCTGCTGGACATTTGATTTTTAAGCATTCTTTTCCGTAGGCCTGTCATGCCCCTGTCATATCGCGGGGGTAAGCTGTCGGCTCTTGGAAGAGAAGCTCATGCCTTTTTTCGATGCCATCCGCCATTTGCTGGCGCGCCTGTATGCGCCCGAATCCTCATCGCTGGATCTGGATCCCGATATCGTGGACATGATGGAGACCGTGCCCTGGTGCGCGGTGAAGGCGCAGATGAGCGAAGCGAGAAGCGGTAATTACGATATTCTACGCATCTGGTTCAGCCATGAGATCACCCCTGAGCTTGTCGGCCATCTCAACGGTTTTTTCGAAGATTACAATCTTGCCAGCCGGGTGTTGACCATAAGTGAGCCGGCCCTTTTTCGCAAAGGGAAGGAAATCTCCTATATGGAAGTGCGCGGGCAACATATGGATGACAGGCTTCCCTCACTTCGTAATTATCTGCAAAAGCTTGGCATTTCCTTTGATGTGGAGGTCAATGACTGTCGCCACGTCCATTATCATCCTGGCACGTATCTCGGCTATGACGAAGGACGCGCCTCCGGTTTCGGTTCCAGCATGCCGAGACACTGACGATTCTCTTGGCAGCCGGAGGCAAACCGGTTAAAACAGCGCCAGTTTATTCTGCTAACATGAGGATTTATGAGCGATTCCTTTGATGTCGTTGTTATCGGCGGCGGACCCGGCGGTTATGTGGCGGCGATCCGCGCGGCGCAGCTTGGCCTGAAAACGGCCTGTATCGAAAACCGCGGCGCGCTCGGCGGCACCTGCCTCAACGTGGGGTGTATTCCCTCCAAGGCGCTGCTTGAATCCTCGCATCATTACGAGATGGCGAAGAACGATTTCTCCAAGCACGGCATCAAGGTGTCCGGCGTTTCCATCGATCTGCCGACGCTCATGGGCCATAAGGAGAAGATCGTCACCGATCTCACCAAGGGTATCGAAGGCCTCTTCAAGAAGAACAAGGTCACCTACCTCGTCGGTCACGGCACGATCAAGACGCCCACTTCCGTCGAAGTGAACCTCAACGCCGGCGGCAAGCAGACCGTGACGGCAAAGAACATCATCATCGCCACCGGCTCCAATTCCGCGCCGCTCAAAGGCGTGGACGTGGATGAGAAAACCATCGTCACCTCTACCGGCGCGCTGACGCTGGAGAAAGTGCCGGAGCATCTGGTCGTCATCGGCGGCGGGGTGATCGGGCTTGAAATGGGTTCCGTCTGGCGCAGGCTGGGCGCGAAGGTGACGGTGGTGGAATTCCTGACCAGCATCGGCGGCGCCATGGACGGTGAGCTCGCCAAGCAATTCCAGCGCGTGCTCGAAAAGCAAGGCATGGTGTTCAAGCTGGGTTCCAAGGTGACGAAGGCGGAGAAAACCAAAAAAGGCGTCACGCTGACGATTGAGCCGGCTGCTGGCGGCGCGGCGGAAACCATGGAGGCGGACGTGGTGCTGCTTTCCATCGGCCGTGTGCCCAACACCGAGAAGCTGGGTCTGGAAAATGCCGGTGTTCAGCTGACCGAGCGCAAGCAGATCGCGGTCAACAAGCATCTGCAGACGAACGTGCCGAATATTTACGCGATCGGCGACGTCATTCCCGGGCCGATGCTCGCGCACAAAGCGGAAGAGGAAGGCGTAGCGGTAGCGGAGTTCATCGCCGGCAAACCGGGGCATGTGAATTACGACGTCATTCCCGGCGTGGTTTATACCTGGCCGGAAGTGGCGACCGTCGGCAAGACCGAGGAAGAGCTTAAGAAGGCAGGCACCGCTTACAAGGCAGGCAAGTTTCCCTTCCTGGCCAACAGCCGCGCCCGCGCAATCTCAGATACGGACGGTTTCGTGAAGATCCTGGCTGATGCCAAAACTGATAAGGTGCTGGGCGTACACATCATTGGTCCAGATGCGGGCACGCTGATCGCTGAAGCGGTGGCGGTAATGGAATTCTCCGGTTCTGCTGAGGATATTGCCCGCACCTGCCATGCGCATCCGACGCTTAACGAGGCGGTGAAAGAGGCTGCATTGGCGGTGGATGGCCGCCCAATTCACATCTAAACGCGCCATTCTAAGTTTAGTAGATCATCACAGCCCGCAAACCAGATATGGTTTTCGGGCTGGTTGCTGTTTTTAATGCGTAAAAACCCTGAATTGAGGCTTGCGCTTCTAAGGAGCGCTATGCTACCAAGGCCACGCTTTTTAAGGAGACCCAAGCGTGGCCTCGTCCCATTCCGACGCTTTAACCATTGCCGAACGCTACACGACCGCGCTCTTCGCGCTGGCCGAAGAAGCGAAGGCGTTGCAGCCTGTTGCCGATGACCTGAACAAGCTTGCGCAGCTGATCAAGGAATCGCCTGAATTCAGCCGCTTGACGGAAAATCCCTACATTACTTCAGCCTCACGTCTGCAGGCTGCGGAGATCGTGGGTGAGAAGCTCAAGGCGCACGATCTAACCAAGCGCTTCCTGCGCCAGCTTGCCGAAGCCGGCCGGTTTGCGGCCCTGCCTCTTATCATTACCCGCTTCATCGACCGCGTGGCTGCTGGCCGTGGCGAGGTGATTGCTGAAATCATTTCCGCGACTCCGCTGCGCAGCAACCAGCAGAGTCTGATCGTGAAGGCGCTGCAGGCCAAGTTCGGCCAGAAGCTGATGGTGCGCGAAACCGTGGAGCCGAACATTCTCGGTGGCCTGATGGTGCGCATCGGCTCGACCATGCTGGATGCCAGCGTGCGCAGCCGTCTCGACAAACTTTCCCAATCCTTACGCGCCTCCGCGCGCCAATTAGCTTAAGCCCCAAGGAGAAGACATGGAAATCCGTGCCGCTGAAATTTCTGAAATCCTGAAAAAGCAGATCGCCGAGCTTTCGGCTGACGCCGAAGTGGCTGAAGTCGGCCAGGTGGTGCGCGTCGGCGACGGCGTGGCGATCGTCTACGGCCTCGACAACGTGCAGGCCGGCGAAATGGTGGAGTTCTCCGGCGGCCTCAAAGGCATGGCGCTGAACCTCGAGAAGGACAGCGTGGGCGTTGTGATCTTCGGCGACGACAAGGCGGTGAAGGAAGGCGACATCGTGAAGCGCACTGGCGCGATCGTGGAAGTGCCCTCCGGCAAGGGCTTGCTCGGCCGCGTGGTGGATGGCCTCGGCAACCCGATCGACGGCAAGGGTCCGCTCAAGGACGTCAAGAACACCCGCATGGAAGTGAAGGCTCCCGGCATTGTGTACCGCAAATCCGTGCACGAGCCGATGCAGACCGGCCTCAAGTCCATCGACACGCTGATCCCCATTGGCCGCGGTCAGCGCGAGCTGATCATCGGTGACCGTCAGACCGGCAAGACGGCCATTGCCGTGGATACGATCCTCAACCAGAAGCAGATCAACCAGGGCACGGACGAATCCAAGAAGCTCTATTGCATCTATGTGTGCATCGGCCAGAAGCGTTCGACCGTCGCCCAGGTGGTGAAGAAGCTCGAAGAAGCGGGCGCGCTGCAATACACGATCGTGGTGGCCGCGACGGCTTCCGAATCCGCGCCGCTGCAATACCTCGCGCCTTACACGGGTTGCGCGATGGGCGAATTCTTCCGCGACAACGGCATGCACGCTCTGATCATTTATGATGATCTTTCCAAGCAGGCCGTGGCGTACCGCCAGATGTCGCTGCTGCTGCGCCGTCCTCCCGGACGCGAAGCGTATCCCGGCGACGTGTTCTACGTGCACTCCCGCCTGCTCGAGCGCGCGGCGAAGATGTCCGACGACCAGGGCGCTGGTTCGCTGACCGCGCTGCCCGTGATCGAAACGCAGGCCGGCGACGTGTCCGCGTACATTCCGACCAACGTGATTTCGATCACCGACGGCCAGATCTTCCTCGAAACCGAACTGTTCTATAAGGGCGTGCGCCCGGCCGTGAACGTCGGCCTCTCCGTGTCCCGCGTGGGTTCCGCCGCGCAGACGAAGGCGATGAAGCAGGTGGCCGGTTCGATCAAGCTGGAACTCGCGCAGTTCCGCGAAATGGAAGCCTTCGCTCAGTTCGGCTCCGACCTCGACGCCGCGACGCAGAAGCTCATTTCCCGCGGCCAGCGCCTGACCGAGCTGCTCAAGCAGCCGCAGTACTCGCCGCTTGCGATGGAAGAGCAGGTCTGCGTGGTGTACGCCGGCGTGAAGGGCTATCTCGACAAGATCAAGACGTCCGACATCCGCAATTTCGAAGACAGCCTCCTGCGCGAACTGCGTGGCAATTCGAAGGAGATTCTGGATGCGATCCGCAAGGATCAGAAGCTGGAATCCGCCACCGAAGAAAAGCTCAAGGCGGCGATCACCAAGATTCAGCAGATGTTCGGCTAACCGGTAGACGTAAAAAACCATGGCAAGCCTCAAGGCACTTAAGAACCGGATCAAGAGCGTGAAATCCACGCAGAAGATCACCAAGGCCATGAAGATGGTCGCGGCGAGCAAGCTCCGCCGCGCCCGCGAACAGGCCGAGGCGACGCGTCCCTACGCCGAGCGTATGGAACGCATGCTGCGCTCGCTGGCCACCAGCTTCCTGGGCAACGAGAATGCGCCCAAGCTGCTTGTCGGCAACGGCAATAACAAGACGCATCTGATCGTGGTTATGACCTCTGACCGTGGCCTGTGCGGGGCGTTCAACAGCTCCATCCTGCGTGAAACGCGCAAGACGATCCGCGCGCTTCAGGGCGAAGGCAAGACGGTGAAGCTGCTTTGCGTTGGCCGTAAAGGTTTTGACCTTCTGCAGCGTGAATACGCGCCGCTGCTTCTCGGCCGTGTAGAGGAAGTGTCGGGCAAGAAGACGCTGTCTTATGCGGAAGGTGCCCTGCTCGCTGATCGCATCACCGAGCTTTTCACCAAAGGCGAAGTAGATGTGATTTCCATCCTCTTCAACCGTTTCCGTTCCGCCATCTCGCAGATTCCTACGTTGCAGCAGATCATTCCGCTGCAGATGGAGGAGGCCACCGCCGTTTCCGGCGAAGCCCTTCCCGCTTACGACTACGAGCCGGATGAAGAAGAGATCCTGAAGGAACTGCTGCCCAAGAACCTGGCCATGCAGTCTTATCGCGCGCTGCTGGAAAGCGCCGCGAGCGAACAGGGTGCGCGCATGACCGCGATGGACAACGCGACGCGCAACTCGGGCGACATGATCAAGAAGCTCAATCTCGTCTACAACCGCAGCCGCCAGGCCGCGATTACCAAAGAACTCATTGAAATCATCTCCGGCGCGGAAGCCGTGTAATACGAAAGAGGATAGTATGGCCACGAAGAAATCGAAAAACATCGGACGCATCACCCAGGTTATTTCCGCGGTGGTGGACGTGAAGTTCGACGGCGAGCTGCCGGCGATTCTGACCGCGCTGCACGCCGAGAACAACGGCCGCCTGCTGGTGCTCGAAGTTGCCCAGCATCTTGGCGAAGGCGAAGTGCGCACCATCGCAATGGACGCCACGGACGGCCTCGTGCGCGGCACTGAAGTGCTCGATACGGGCAAGCCCATCTCCGTGCCCGTCGGCCCCGAAACGCTCGGCCGCATCATCAACGTGATCGGCGAGCCGATCGACGAGCGTGGCCCGGTGGAAACGAAGCAGCTCGCGCCGATTCACGCCGAAGCTCCGGAATTCGTCGACCAGTCGACCGAATCCGAAATTCTCGTCACAGGCATCAAGGTCATCGACCTGCTCGCGCCTTACGCCAAGGGCGGCAAGATCGGCCTCTTCGGTGGCGCCGGCGTGGGCAAGACCGTGCTTATCATGGAGCTCATCAACAACGTGGCGAAGGCGCACGGCGGTTTCTCCGTGTTCGCCGGCGTGGGCGAGCGTACCCGCGAGGGCAACGACCTCTACCACGAAATGATCGACTCGAACGTGATCAACCTGAAAGAGCCTTCCAAATCCAAAGTGGCGCTGGTTTACGGCCAGATGAACGAGCCTCCCGGAGCGCGCGCCCGCGTGGCCCTCACCGGTCTCACGCTCGCCGAATACTTCCGCGACCAGGAAGGCCAGGACGTGCTCTTCTTCGTCGACAACGTGTTCCGCTTCACGCAAGCCGGTTCGGAAGTGTCCGCGCTTCTGGGCCGCATTCCTTCCGCCGTGGGTTATCAGCCGACGCTCGCGACCGACATGGGCGCGATGCAGGAACGCATCACCTCGACCACCAAAGGTTCGATCACCTCGGTGCAAGCCATTTACGTGCCGGCCGACGACTTGACCGACCCTGCTCCCGCCACCTCCTTCGCGCATTTGGATGCGACGACCGTGCTTTCGCGCCAGATCGCCGAGCTGGGCATCTACCCCGCCGTCGATCCGCTCGACTCGACCTCGCGCATGCTCGATCCGCGCATCATCGGCGAAGAGCATTATCAGGTGGCGCGCGACGTGCAGAAGATTCTGCAGACCTATAAGTCGCTGCAGGACATCATCGCGATTCTCGGCATGGACGAACTCTCCGAAGAAGATAAGCTGGTCGTGGCTCGTGCCCGTAAGATTCAGCGCTTCCTGTCGCAGCCGTTCCACGTGGCCGAAGTGTTCACCGGCTCGCCCGGCAAGCTCGTGTCGCTTGAAGACACCATCAAGAGCTTCAAGGGTATCGTCGAAGGCAAGTACGATCATCTTCCTGAAGCCGCCTTCTACATGGTGGGCAGCATCGAGGAAGCGATCGAAAAGGCCGCCAAGCTGACGAAGGAAGCGGCGTAACATGGCTGAAGCTCCCGCCACTGGCCAGCTCACCGCGGAACTCGTCACCCCCGAACAGCTTTTGTTCGCAGACAGCGTGACCATGGTCGTCGTGCCCGGCGTGGAAGGCGATTTCGGCGTGCTGCCTGGTCATGCGCCGCTGATTTCCCAAGTGCGCCCCGGTGTGGTGGATTTCCATCTGACGGATGGCGACCTCGTTCTTCTGGGCGGTGGGCATGAACTTCTACCTGGAGATCGCCAAGATGCGCG